>JBFJKO010000395.1:0-1718 GCA_041634935.1 Nocardioides sp. | reverse complement strand
CCCGACGGCTCCGGCCCCGTCGGCACTGTCGTACGGCGTCTGACCGAGGTCGCCTGGGCACCTCCGGCGCGGGTCGTCGCTCAGGCGCCGACGACACCCGACCCCTTCGACGTCCTGGTCGAGCGCGAGGTGCCCGGCGAGCTGCGCACCGCGGCACTCGTGGTCGCAGCAGCCCAGGGGGTGGTCGCCCATCAGCGCTCGCAGCGTCCCGGACGGCGGGTCCGTCACGTGGCGGTGGCAGTCGGCGTGACGCGCGACGCGACCCGGTGGCCGATCGCCGACCGCAGCGCCCTGCTGCGCCTGCGCGACGTCGAGTCGCTCGACGTCGAGGACGTCGGCGAGGCCCTGGCCCACGCACCGACGCAGCGCGCCGTGCAGGCAGACGGGTCGGGCGCGGGGCTGATGCGCGTCGGGTTGCGCCTCCTGGCGCCACGGCTGGGGTCGACCCTGCTCGTCTCCCACCTGGGCCGCGTCGCCGGCGCCGTCGAGACCCTGGCGTTCCACCCCGTGACGGCCGGCGGCACCGGGATCTCCCTCGGCGCGGTGACCCTGCACGGGTCGACGTGCCTCACCCTGCGCGCCCGCGGCGCCCAGTGGACGCACGACGGCCTCGAGCAGCTGCTCGAGGCCGTCGTGGCGCGTCTACCCGCGGGCTGAGGTGGCTCAGGCGTGGACGAGCTCGCGCTCGTCGCGTCGGTGCCCGGAGCCGCTGCGGCCGCCGCCGCGAAGGCGCAGGCCGCCGGCGATCGCGGCGAGTCCCAGCAGCAGCAGGATGGCCGGGAACAGCCAGACCATGCCACCGAGGAGGAAGCTCTGCGACTTCCCGCCGTCCACCAGGTCGGCCACGGTCTCGGGGGTGTACTCCACGGTGCCCACGAAGGCCGGGACCTGCTGGCCGTCGAGCTCGAAGTACTGGTTGCGGTTCTCGACGCGCTTGACCGGCGAGCCGGTGGTCGGCTCGAACCAGACGGTGCGCACCATCTCGTACATCATGTCGGCGGTCACGGTGGCGTCGGCGACGTCGAAGACCGAGCCGGGCAGGTCCTGGGTGCCGATCCGGGTGGCGTCGATGGTCTGGACGAACTTGTAGGTCTCGAGACCGTCGAGCTTCTCGGCGCCGACGAAGGCCATCGTGCTCGCCTCACGCACCGAGGAGTCCCACCAGGACAGGTCCTCCTTGGTCATGTCGAAGGGGGCCTTGTAGATCTGGCCGGACCGGTTGACCTCGACCTGGCGCACGGCGTAGCTGTCGCCGTCGATGTAGGACTCGTCGACGTAGGAGCCGCAGCCGGGGCACTCGGCCGCGGCTCCGGTCTGCGCGTCGAACGGCACCCGCTCGGAGTCCTGCTTGAAGCAGCCCGGCAGTGCGGCGTCGACCGTCGGGTCGCAGGTCGCTCCCTCGACACCGGTGTTGAGGATCGACGTGCGGTTGACCCACACCACGACGCCGTCCGGCGCCGCCGCGTCGCTGTCGGCGATCGTGAAGGACGAGATCGCCAGGTCGGTGGTGATCGGCTGCAGCGTGGCGGCGTCGAAGATCGTCGCCCCCTCGGCCTGCAGCTCGGTGGTCGACTCGTAGTTGGTCGGGATGGTCGCCAGGTTCGGGTGGGCGTAGAACTTGACCAGCAGCGCGGCCATGATCAGGAACGCTCCGAGCCCGACAAGGGCGGTGCTAAGGACTCGACGCATGGTGATTACCTCTCAGTGGTCGCGGCGGT
>JBFJKO010000394.1:0-1880 GCA_041634935.1 Nocardioides sp. | reverse complement strand
GGTTGTGCATCGCCCGCAGCGGAGCGGTGCGGGTGACGTCGAGCGCCCAGACGGTGTCGCCGGGGCGGGCGACCTCGAAGGCGCCGGCCAGAGGAAGGTTGGCCGACACCCCCGCGTCGACGTGCAACGTGGGGCCCGCCGGCCCGGGGAGTGACACCGGCGGGAAGACGGCGGGCAGGGCGGCGGAGGCGGCGATCGTGTCGGCCAGCCGGCCACGGTCGTGGTGCGCGCTCATCCCCGTGGACAGGTCGGTGGTGGCGATGCGCAGCGGGGTCGGCAGGTCCTCGATCAGCGCGTCGCCGAGCCAGGTCGCGATCATGCTGCGCAGCGCGGTCGACTCGAAGAGGTAGGGACGGCGTCGTACGACGTTGAGGGCGGCCGTCGTACGGCGTCCGGTCAGGGCGCGCGCATTCATGTCGCGCCACAGGTCGGCGAGCTCCTCGATGCGGTCGACGGTCGGGGCCTTGGCGACGAAAGCGGCGTTGAGGGCGCCCACCGAGGCGCCGACGAGCACGTCCGGCACGATGCCGGCACCGATGAGCGCTCGCAGCATGCCGATCTGCGCGCCGCCGCGCGACCCGCCTCCCGAGAGGACGAAGATGTCGCGTGGCGCGACCTGGTGGGGAGTGGGGACGTACATCTGCTGCTCCTCCGGACTAGGGGGGTTGCCGGGGCACCACGGGGGATGGTGCTAACACACGTATCGGCACCCTAGGCACGTCACACGAGGCAAAAGGCGCCTTCGCGTCCGAACTGACCCCTTGCCGGAGCGGTCTGGTCACAAGTGACTAGGGACCCCAGTGACCAGCAGGCCCACCTCGACCACCGCCTCGCGCGCGAAGATGTCGAGGATGTCGAGACCTGCCTGGGGACCTTGCGCGCGCGCCGGCGGGGGCGCAGGGTCGAGGGCATGGCCGACCACCTCACCGCCCTGATCCTCAACTGCACCCTCAAGCCGTCGCCTGCCGACTCGAGCACCCAGCTGATCTCCGACGAGCTGTCGGCGGCGCTGGCCGAGCACGACGTGACCAGCGAGATCGTGCGCATCGTCGACCACGACGTGAAGCACGGCGTGTCCACCGACGAGGGCGGCGGCGACGCCTGGCCCGAGATCCGCCGAAAGCTGCTCGACGCCGACATCCTGGTGCTCGCCACGCCGATCTGGATGGGCCAGCCTTCCTCGGTGGTCAAGAAGGTGCTCGAGCGACTCGACGCCGAGCTCGCCGAGACCGACGACGAGGGCCGCTACACCACGATGGGCAAGGTGGCCGGCGTCGCCGTCGTGGGCAACGAGGACGGCGCTCACCACACCTCGGCGGAGCTGTTCCAGGCGCTCAACGACGTCGGCTTCTCGCTGCCGGCCAACGCCGTCACCTACTGGGTCGGCGAGGCCATGCAGGCCACCGACTACCGCGACAAGGACCCGCGTCCGGAGAAGACCCAGTCGACGACCCGGACACTGGCCGCCAATGCGGTCCACCTCGTCCGCCTGCTGCGCACCGCGCCGTACCCGCCCCCGAGCTGACCTCGCTACTCGTCGGGCCGCACCCGACAGGCCAGCAGCCGACCGGCCACCAGGCCGTCGGCGATGAGGTCGCTCATGCGCTGCTGGTTGCGGTCGGCGGACCGGAACGCGTCGGTGTCGCCGTGGGCGCGCTCGATGACGGCGTCCACCCGGTCCGCCGCGTCCTCCCACTCGGACGGCGGAGCGGGGTGGTCGCCGAGGTAGCCGGCGGCCACGATCTCCAGGCCCGCGGCCCTGACGAGGTCGTCGAGCTCGGCCTCGGTGACGAAGAAGTTGCCCTCGGGCTCGTCGGGCAGGTCGTCCACGGTGCGCACGAAGACCAGCAGCCCGACGCGCCCACCCTCGCCCACGCAGC
>JBFJKO010000393.1:0-2038 GCA_041634935.1 Nocardioides sp. | reverse complement strand
TGGAACGTGCGCTCGCGGATCACCGAGGCCCTCGACGCCGCCACCCGCGCCCGGCACGACGTCCAGCAGGTAGCGGGCGTGCTCCGCGGCCGGCGTGACGAGGTGGAGGCCGAGCGCGCGCTCCTCGCCGAGCGCGGAACGCAGGCGCGCGAGTCCGTCGCGGGCCTGCGACTTCACGGTGCCGACGGCGATCCGCAGGGCCGCGGCGGTCTCCTTCTCGGTGAGGTCGTCGAAGTAGCGCAGCACGATCACCGCGCGCTGGCGCGGTGCGAGGGTGGCCAGGGCGGCCTCGAGCACCAGGCGCTGGTCGAGGTCTGCCGCACTCGCGGCCCGCTCGGGCACCTCGTCGCGGGGGGTCTCCCGCCACCGACGCGCGCGCCAGCGGTCAACGCTCTCGCGGGCGAGCACCGTGCGCACGTAGGGCTCGGGGCGGTGCGCGATGCGGCGCCAGCGCGGCACGACCTTGGCGAGCGCGACCTGCACGAGGTCCTCGGCGTCGTGGAGGTCGCCGGTCAGCAGGTACGCCGTGCGCAGCAGCGCTCCACGTCGGGAGAGCACGAACTCCTCGAAGTCGACCGGCGGCCGGGTCACTCGGCTCTCAGATGCGGACACGACGCCTCCAGACCACGAGGCCGACGCCGGCCGCGAGCACGATGGACACGAGGCCTCCCGTCACCAGTCGGGGATCGAGCGGGGACGGCGGCTCGACGGCCTCGACGGTCGGACTGGCGAGGAGGTCGGTGGCGAGGTCGAAGGTGTTGCTGCCGACGCCGTACGTCGTCAGGAGCCGCTCGCGGCTGCCGTCGCGGACGTCGACGAGGTCGAGCCGCAGCCCCTCGATCCCGCTCGACCGAGGCTTCGTCTGCACCACCACCCGCTGCTCGTCGGCCCAGCCCATCACTGCGTAGGTCCGCGTCGAGTCCGGCACGACCGTGGTGACGCCGTCGACGCCGGTGACCTGGATCCTGCTGGGGGTCCGGTTGTTGCGGCCCCCGGTCCCCGGGAGGGCGATGCGGGTCCCGGACCCGTCGACCGCGGTGACGTCCAGGAGCGGGACGTCGTAGTCGATCCGGGTACGGGTGCCGCTCGCGAGGTCCAGCACGTGCCGGTCCAGCAGGACGCGTCCGTCGGCTGCGGCGTAGACCTCGTCGCGGTCGGCGAGGGCCTCCTCGCGGACGAGACCCTCGTCGGTGACCGACCAGACCGTCCACGGCTCGATGGTGCCCCGACCCGACCCGAGCGGGGTGTCCGCCGCCTCGTCGCCCACCGTGTAACGGCTGTAGTCGACGAGCAGGGTCTCGGCGTCGGCCCACATCAGGTCGCCCGCCGAGAGGCCGTGCTCGGACTCGATCGGGGCGCGCGTGGTCTCGCCGGTGACGGTGTCGTGGACCGCGAGACCGTCGACGACCAGCGCCTGGCCGGACTGGGTGTTGGCGGTGCCCGTCACCGGGCCGGTGGTCCAGTAGGCCACTCGGGTGCCGTCGGGGGACAGCTCGCCGCCCTCGGCGCGGTCGGGGAGGTCAAGGAAGCGGTACTCGCCGGTCGTCGCGGAGATGGCGATCGGCACGCGCTCCTCCGTGCCCGTCCACGTGCCCCGGTCGGCCGTCATGAGCACCGCGACCTGGCCCAGTGGACCCTCCTCGGCGGTGCCCGCCAGCCACGGGCTCGGCGCGTAGAAGCGGTCGGGGAGTCCGGCCGGGCCCTGCGAGCCGGCCGGCTCGATCGTCGAGTCGGCGCGGACGAACGCCGAACCGCCCAGGCCGACCAGCATCACCAGCGAGACCACCGCGATGGCCGCCGTCCCGAGGCGACGACGGCGGCGGAAGGACGCCCCGCGCTGCCACGCGGTTGCCGGCTCGTGGGGCGGTGCGGCCGGGCTGGGCACGCCGAGGTCGGCGAGGTCGACCAGGCGGTCGTGCAGGCGGGTCATGGGTTCTCCTTCACGCATATGCACCTTGATACGGGTCGAGCTCCTGGAAAGGAGGGGTCGACCTGCCACATGAGTCGATGACGTGGGCGCACACCTGGAAAGACCGAC
>JBFJKO010000392.1:0-2194 GCA_041634935.1 Nocardioides sp. | reverse complement strand
GGCATCTCGATATGCCGGCTCGGCGACTTCGTCGCTTCGGCCGGCTACTCGATGACCAGCGCCAGGCGGCTGCTCGATGACCGGGAGCGAGTCGGCTACCGCTCGACCACGAGCAGCGCCTGGGCCGAGCGTGCGACGAGGCCCAGCTCGTCGTGCACCGACGAGGTGGCGATGCCGACCGAGCCCGGTCCGAGGGTGGTCTCGGCGTCGAGGCAGATCCACTCGCCGACCGGCGGCCGCAGGAGGTGCACGGTCAGGTCGGTGTTGAGGAAGGCCCAGTCGGCGACGTCGAGCGCGGCGCTGGCGCCCGACGCCGAGTCGACACACGCGAGGAGTCGCTGGACCGCCGAGATCGGTCGGTCGGCGAGCAGGTCGGGGGTGCGCATCCACACGACGCCGGGGCCGGCCTCGTCGACCGCTCCCTTGATCCAGCGCCACTCGATGGCGTCGAGGTAGCCGCCGCTCCAGGTCGGCGGTCGCTCGTGCCGGACGCCGTCCTCGGGACGGTGGGGGAGCGGTGTGGGGTGCTGGGGGCCGCCCTCGGTGCGCGGGAACAGCCACGCCTGCGCGGTGGCGACGACCCGCCCGCGGTCGACGTCGACCAGCTCGGCCTGCGCCAGGACCACCGACCGCCCGGGTCGTAGGACGCGCGCGGTGACCCGAAGCGGCCGGAGCGGGACCGGTCCCCAGAGCTCCATCGTGAAGCGTCCGACGGTCGTCTCGGCAGCCTCGGGGAGGGCCTCGACCGCCCAGGCGAGCAGCGCCGCCGGCGGTCCGCCGTGCTGCGCGTCGGGCGACCACGGACCCGCCGTCGCGGTCGTCGGGACGACGCTCGCCGACACCCCGTCAGGCCCCTGGACCGGGTCGTCGGGGAGCCCGTAGAACGACGTCCCCGCGGCCGATTTCGACATTCGCAACCCCCTGTGTACAGTTCTGCGTCGTTGCCCCTTTAGCTCAGTCGGCAGAGCGTCTCCATGGTAAGGAGAAGGTCTACGGTTCGATTCCGTAAAGGGGCTCTGGGTGTGATCCAACCGGAGTCACCACCACATCCTGGCGGGGTAGCTCAGGTGGTTAGAGCACACGACTCATAATCGTGGTGTCGCGGGTTCGAGTCCCGCTCCCGCTACCGCACCGACCAACCGCACCAGCAACTACAAGGACTGCCCGTGGCCAGCAAGAGCTCCGATGTTCGCCCCAAGATCACGCTCGCGTGCGTGGACTGCAAGGAGCGCAACTACATCACGAAGAAGAACCGCCGCAACAACCCCGACCGTATGGAGCTCGCGAAGTTCTGCCCGCGGTGCCGCACCCACAAGGCGCACCGCGAGACCCGCTGAACCACGCAGCACCGCACACGAGCCCGTCCCCGCAAGGGGGCGGGCTCGTTCTGCGTTACGTTCGTCCGGTGGACTCCTCGATCATCGGCCGGACCTACCCGCCCCCGCCCTCCGTGGAGGTCACGACGGACGCCGTCGCCGCCTTCGCCGCCTCGCTCGGCCAGGAGTACGACGGAGGGCCGGCGCCGCTGACCTTCCCGATCGTGCCGGCGTTCGCCGCGATGATGGGCTTCCTCGAGGCCGAGCAGCTCGACCTCTCGCGCATCGTGCACGGCGAGCAGAAGTTCGCCTACGAGCGCCAGGTCGTGCCGGGTGACCGCCTCACCGTGGCGCTGACCGTCGCCGGCCTGCGCCAGATCGGCGGCAACGACATCGTCTCGACCAGCAGCGCCGTCACCGACGCCGACGGCGCCCTGGTCTGCACCGGCACCGCCACGCTGGTCCACCGGGGCGACGCCGGCCCGACGGCGACGAACGAGGAAGGGGGCGCGTGATGGCCGACCTGACGCCCCGCACCTACGCGGTGACCCGCGCCGACCTCGTCGCCTATGCGGCTGCCAGCGGCGACCACAACCCGATCCACACCGACGAGGACGTCGCCCGCAGCGTCGGCCTCCCGGGCGTCATCGCCCACGGCATGTTCACCCTCGCCCTGGTGGGCCGCTACCTCGCCGAGTGCGGAGTGCCGCAGGCCGACGTCGTCGAGCTCGGAGGCAAGTTCGTCAAGCCGGTCGTCGTCCCGGCCGAGGGTGCCGAGGTCACGATGAGCGCCACCGTGCGCCCCGTGCGCCCCGACAGCGAGGGGGAGGGCTCCGTCGTCTCGGTCGAGGTCCTCTGCGACGGCGCGAAGGTGTTCG
>JBFJKO010000391.1:0-2243 GCA_041634935.1 Nocardioides sp. | reverse complement strand
GAGCAGAGGGCAGCGACGAGGGGAGTGACGTGGGGAGTCAGGGACCTGCGTGCCGGGCGGGGGGACCTGGGCATCCCTGGACCTTGCCCTGCGCCGGGCCCCCTGCGCGGCCGAACGCCGCGACGTCGTCCGATCGGGTGCGCGACCTGGTCATAAATGACCATGCGCGCCCCCTCACACGACTCAGTCCACCCGCAACGACGACGCCGCGGCGAGCGAGGTGAACGTCTCGTCACCCGGGTAGGTGACCGACACAGGATAGGTCCCCGGGCCGAGGCTGCGGTGCCCACCGAAGCGGGCGACGGCCTTGCCGTCGGTGACGGTGACCGTCTTGTAGCGGTCGCCCACCCGCACGACGACGTCTCCGGCAGGCACCGCGACGACGCCCTCGGGAGCGACCAGGCCGACGGCCACGCGGATCGTGCGACGCGCGGCGCTGGGAGCGACCGTCAGCACCGGCTGCGCCTTCACCGGTCCGACGGGCGCCGGGGTCTGCACCAGCGGCGTGCGGCCCTCGGCGGCGAGGGTGACCTCGCAGGTGACCTGGCGACCGACGTCGCGCGGGCGGATCGCGTAGGTCTGGGCACGGCCGCCACGGATCCGCCGACCGTCGCGCAGCCAGCGGTAGGACGCCACGGCGGCGGTCGGACGGTAGGTGCCGAGGTCGACGGCGAGCTGGTCGCCGAGGCGCACCGAGGAGGTCCCGGCACTCGACCCGGGGTTGGTGAGCGTCGCGGGGGTCTCGGCGACGACGGCCGTCTCGTTGGACGACGACAGCAGCTCGGCGGTGCGCTGACGTACGCCCGGGAGCGCGGCGTACAGGTTCTTGCCGGGGCAGGCCGTGTCGTTGGTGTCGCGGTGGCCGTCGATGATGGGCAGGTTCGCCACCCGTCCCGACGAGTACTTGTCGCTGCCCTCGGAGCGGACGTCGATCCGGCCGAGCGGGTTGCGGCCGAAGGGATCGAGCTTCCAGGCCGCGAGCGCGGCGATGGTCTCGAGCATCTCCTTGCTCGGTGCCGCGGTCTCGTAGTTGCCGATCGCCGCGATCCCGGTCGACTGGGCGTTGAAGCCGAGGGTGTGCGCGCCGCGCACGAGCTTGCGGGGCCCGCCGGCACGCCCGACGTAGGCGCGACCGAAGCGGTCGACGAGGAAGTTGTAGCCGAGGTCGGACCAGCCCAGCGTGCGCGTGTGGTAGGCGTGCATGCCGCGGATCAGGGCCGGGACGTCGTCGCGCCCGTAGGTGTTGGAGCTGACCGTGTGGTGCACGTGCACCTGGGCGATCGTGGTGACGTACTGCGCCGAGCCGTTGTTGAGGGAGTTGTCGGCGCCCCACTGGCTACGGGTGACCAGCGGCGGCGCGGCGACGGGCCCGGAGGACGCGGTGCGGCCCTGAGCGGTGCGCGCGCTCATGCCCGCCAGCAGCGGGTCGTCGAGCCGGGCAGCGGGGTGGAACAGCACCAGGGCCGCACCCTGCGGCCGCCGTCCGACCAGACGCACCTGGACGCCGTCCGCGCGGCCGATCCACATCAGGTCGGTGCCGGCGCGGGTCGGCGACTCCTCGGTGAGGTCCGGGCCGTCGTGCAGCACGGGGAGTCGCACCCAGGAGCCCCACGAGCCGTCCTTGCGCGAGCGCAGGTAGGCGGTCGGCGGCTCCTCGGTCAGGGGCCAGGTGAGTGCCGCCATGGAGTGCGTGGAGGTGGGCAGCCGCTGCGACTCCCACCGGCTCGGGCCCACGCGGGGTGCGACGTCGTCGCCGAGCGGGAGCGTCACCGAGACGACGTCCGACCCCCCGCTGGTCGCCAGCACGAGGCCGCGCTCGCGGCCGGGCGAGTCGCCGTCGTCGCCATCGGGCAGGAACACCCGGGCCGCGACCCCGGCGGAGGCCAGGGCGGCGCCACCGGCGGCGTACTGCAGGAGGGGACGACGGCCGAAGCGGGGGGAGGGGGAGTTCACATCAGTCACACGGGTCACTCTAGCCACGGTCACGGCAGAATCCGCGGCATGAGCGCCTCGAGCCGCGCGCGTCGAGATGCCCCCACCGCGGCTTCGCACGCACATACGGGGTGGTATTCGAACAGGTGCTCCTATGCAATAGAGGCATGACCTCGCCCCTCGTGTCATGTCGCAGGACATGGGTGACAGTTCTGCATCAGGACATCAGTGACGGTTCGGATGGTCTTGGTGGTGACACTTCTGGGCCCAGGCTTCGGCGGTGGCTGCCCATGAACCCATCGATCCCCGTG
>JBFJKO010000390.1:0-2249 GCA_041634935.1 Nocardioides sp. | reverse complement strand
GCGGCGAGCACGGCGCCGTCGAGCCGGCCGCCTGCCGCCCGGAGCACCTCGGCGGCCGCCGAGGAGCGCCCCTCGGGGGTGGCGAGGTCGGCGACGACATCGGCGTCGTGGAGGTCGGCGGTGATGACCGTGTGGTCCTCGGCGCGCAGACGCCGGACGACCTCGGCGCCCATCCCGGACGCGGACCCGGTCACGACGTAAATGCCCATGACGTGTCTCCTCTTCTCGGCCGACGTGGTGCCACGGCGGCCCGTGCAGTCTCGCGCACGCCGGCGTCGGGAGGACTGTGCGGTGCTGCTGACGGTGGGCTCGGGTCGAGCTGACACGAGGGTCGTCCACCATTGCCACGCACACCCGTGTGAGGCACAATCCCCGATGTGTCTCGCACCGACTGGCAGCGACGCGCCGACTCGGCGGCTGCTGTCGACGAGCTCCTCGACGCCGCCGGGACCACCTTTGCTCGGATCGGGGTAGCCCGCGCGACGATGACCGACGTGGCCCGGGCGGCCGGCTGCTCGCGCGCGACGCTCTACCGCTACTTCCCGAACCGCGAGGCCCTCCACCTCGCGTTCGTCCACCGAGCGACGCTCCGGATCGCCGCCGAGATCACTCCCGCCACGTCCACCGGTGGTGCCGACGAGCTGGTCGATCTGGTCGTGAGCGGCATCGCCGCCGTCCGGTCTGACCCGCTCCTGGCGGTGTGGTTCGAGCCTGACAACCTGGCCGTCCCGATCGCGGTCAGCCAGAACTCCGAGCTCTTGCAGGCCATGACCGCAGGGCTCGCCCAACAGCTCGACGTCGACCACGGGTCGACCGACGAGATCGCGCTGCGCGGCGCCTGGTTGCTGCGCTGCATCGTGTCGTTCCTGGCGATGCCCGCCGAGGACGACGCCACCGAGCGCGCCATGATCGCGACCTTCGTGGTCCCGCTGCTCAGTCCCCCAGGAAGTCCCCCCGGAAGACCCCAGCGCCACCAACAGAGGAGAAGACCATGACGGTTCCCTGCGAGAAGGTGGGAGTCGAGTTCTTCGACACCGCCCCCACCATCCACCGGGCCAGGGTGGAGGTCGATGTCACGCCCGAGCGGGTCTTCGACCTCCTGCTCGACGCCGACGCCTGGGTGAAGTGGGCCCTGCCGATCACCCGGGTCGACTGGACCTCGGGCTTCCCGCTCGAGGTCGGGTCGACGCGCGACGTCCACATGTGGGCCGGGCTCGTCGGCTACGAGGAGTTCATCGCCTACGAGCACGGCTCCCGGATGGCGTTCCGCTTCAACGCCGCCTCCAAGAAGAGCGTGCAGGCGTTCGCCGAGAACTACGACGTGACGGCGCTGAGCGGTGGGCGCAGCAGCATCGAGTGGACGATGGCCATGGACACCGGCAGCACGTCGAAGGTCATGGACAAGGTGACCGACCCGCTGATGGGGTTCGGCCTGAAGTTCATGCTCAGCCGCTTCGCCAAACTGCTCGAGTCCGACTACGCACCGGCGCAGGCGCGCTAGCGGCGTTCAGGGGGCCTCGTGGGTCCGGGGCGTCCCGCCCTAGGGTCGGGGGAAGCGGGCGGTGAAGGTGGCGCCCTCGCCGGGCGCCGACGTGAGGGTGAGCGAGCCCCCGTGGATCTCGACGGTGCGCCGGGCGCTCGGCAGCCCCAAGCCCGATCCCTCGATCCCTTCGGCTCGGGCGCGGGAGGCGCGGGCGTACGCCTCGAAGACCTCCTGCTGCTCCGCCGCCGGGATGCCGAGCCCGTCGTCGGCGCACGACACCACGACCTCGTCGTCGAGGCACTCCACGCTCAGCACGACGTTGCCGCCGGGCGGGGTGTACTTCAGGGCGTTGGCGACCAGGTTGTCGATGGCCCGCATCAGCTGACGCGGGTCACCCTCGACGACGGCGTCCCCGTCACCGACGGACAACGTCAGCGCGAGCTGGTGGCGGTCGGCCACCACGCGGGAGAACGACACGAGCTCGGCCGCCATGGCAGCGAGGTCGACCGGCTCCCACGTGGAGACGTGCACCGGCTCGTCGTGCGCGGACTCGCGCTGGGCGAGGAGGTCGTCGATCGTGCCCTGCATCCGCCGCACGGCCTGCAGGACGCTGTCGAGGTGCACGGAGGTCGGCGACGTATCGTCCTCGGGCAGCTCGTCACGGGCGAGCTCGGCGTGGCCGAGGATCACCGTCAGCGGGCTCTTGAGGTCGTGGGTGAGCGTGGCGACCATTGACTGGGAGGCCTGTTGGTGGGCCAGGAGCGAG
>JBFJKO010000389.1:0-2341 GCA_041634935.1 Nocardioides sp. | reverse complement strand
TCGAGTGCACCTCGGTCAGCGCGCCTTCAGCGGTCTGGACGACGGAGATGCCGTCCTGGGCGTTGCGCACGGCGACCTTGAGGCCACCGGTCTGGGAGCGCAGGCCCTCGGAGATCGCGAGGCCGGCGGCGTCGTCGGCGGCCCGGTTGATCCGGAAGCCGCTGGACAGCTTCTCGAGCGACTTCGACATCTGTCCCTGCGTGACCGAGAGGTTCCGGTACGAGTTGAAGGCGTCGGTGTTGGTGTTGATGCGAAGACCCATGATGGTGTCCCTTCCTGGTGTGAGTCCAGCGAGTCCGTCCGTGGGCTCGCCCCCCTCACATCGGCGGGCCCCGGGAGCGGCTGAGGGATTTCGCGAAGAATTTCTCGACGATCTTCCGGAAATCCCGAGACGTCCCCGAACGGCACGGAACCCGCGCAGGCGGTGGCCTGCGCGGGTTCGGTGGCGTCGGGTGGTGCCGGCGGAGCGGGTCAGGCGATCTCGTGCAGGCCGACGACGGCCGGCGCGTGGTGCCGAGTGGTGCGCTGACTGGTGTGACGGGCCGCGACGGCCTCGAAGTAGGCCAGGCGCCGCTTGGCCGCCGAGCCCTCGGGGCGGGCGTGCGGGGCGAGCAGGTCGGGGTCGAGGGCGCTGTTCATGGCGTCGCGCAGCAGGACGAGGGCCTCGGCCCGGATCTGCGAGATCCGGGACTCGGTGACGCCGAGGGAGTCGGCGATCTCGGCCATGGGGCGCTCGGCGAGGAAGTACTCCTCGACGACCACGCGCATGCGCTCGGGCAGTTCGGCGATCGCGGCGGTGAGGTACTGCAGGCGCTCGCGGTGCTCGGCCTCGGCCGCGGGGCCGGGGGCCGGGCTGACGAGCAGGTCCTCGTAGGACGTGTCGGTGCCGGCGTGCAGCGAGAGCACGTTGGCGCGAGCCACGTCGCCGTCGTTGTCGGCGACCTCGGCGGGGCTGATGCCCAGCGCGCTGGCGACCTCGGTGACCTCCGGGGCACGTCCGAGGATGGAGGCGAGGCGTGCGCGGGTCTCGTCGACGTTGCGACCCCGGCGGCGCACCGAGCGCGAGGCCCAGTCGACGCTGCGCAGCTCGTCGAGGATCGCGCCGCGGATCCGGGTGGCGGCGTAGCGTGCGAAGGGAACGCCGCGCTCGGGCTCGAAGGAGTGCGAGGCCTTGACGAGGGCGACGAGGCCGGCCGAGCAGAGGTCGTCGCGGCTGACGTGGGCGGGGACCCGGCTCATGGTCTCCCGGACGATGTGGGCCACCAAGCTCATGTTGGCGATGATGAGGCCGTCGGAGCCTTGGCGGGGGGAGTCGACGGTCTCGTTCATCGTGGCCGGCTCACTGTCCGGGGAGCGTTCCCGTGGTCGACCACGAGTGGTCCTCGTTGTTCCTGCATGGCTTGACGCCCTCCCTGTCGCACGTCGGCTGCCCTCCCTGACCGCCGAAGACCTGATCCTTGCCGCAACTGGCTCCCAGCGGAAGTGAATCCGGGTAAAGATGCGGAAGACGGCTCGATCAGATGACCAGATCTGACCCGAACGGGCCATGTCGCCCGTGGCCACGTGACTAGTAAGGGCTGGGTGCAGATTTCTCCTCAGGTCCCACCGCGCGGACCCGATGAGTGGGGCACAAGCAGTTCCACCCACTCGTCGGTCGCCCTGGGCCGACGCCGACCCACGGGAGCCCGTCGTGGAGAAGCTCTCCTTGATCCTCTGGCGTGAGCGCGAGCTCCTCGACACGCTGCTCTACCGCCTCGAGGTGGAGCAGCTGGTGCTCGCCGGCGGTCGCACCCACCACCTGGCCCGCGCCGCGCGCGACGTCGAGTCGACCCTGGAGGACCTGCGGTGCACCGAGGTGCTGCGCGCCGTGGCTGCCGACGAGGCCGCCACCACCGTCGGGCTCGCCCCCAACCCCGCCCTCCGGGCCCTGGCCGAGGCCAGCCCCGAGCCGTGGCGGACGATGCTGCTCGAGCACCGTCAGGCCTTCACGACCCTGAGCCAGAAGATCACCGAGATGGCCGAGGCCAACCGCGACCTGATCACCAGCGGCTTCCGGTCGGCCCGCGAGACGCTCCTCTCGTTCGGCGACGGGGACACCCAGGGCTACAGCCCGGACGGCTCCGTCGTCACCGCTCCGTCCGCCGCGAGTCTCGTGGACTGGAGCCTGTGACGTGAGTGGATCGCTGTCGTCGCTGAACTCGGCTCTGACGGCACTGCGCTTCAACCGGGTGGCGCTGGACGTCGCCTCGCACAACATCGCCAACGCGACGACCGAGGGCTACACGCGCCGCCGGGTCGTCGGAGAGGCACTCGGCACCTCGCCGGTGCCGGCGCTCTGGTC
>JBFJKO010000388.1:0-2501 GCA_041634935.1 Nocardioides sp. | reverse complement strand
GTGTTGTCGTTTGGGACCAAACGACAACACTTCCGCCTGGGGCATTGACGTTTGGGACCAAACGACACCCCCCCGGGCCGCGGGCGGCGCCGATCAGTAGGCCTGGAGCGCCGCCATCCGACGTGAGGCCTCAGCGACCTCGGCGGCCTTGAGCTCGGAGGTGTCGAGGTCCGCGTGCGCCGCCCACCAGGCCTGGCCCTCGGCCGGCAGCGTGTGGATCGGGTCGTAGTACTCGTAGGTGCGCTGGAGCGCGTCGGCCGACTCGAGCTCGATCGACGTGCGGTAGTTCTTCGTCCAGTGCGAGATGCCGCGCACCTCGTCGTAGGACTCCAGCTGGTGCACCCAGCGCTTGCCGACGAAGGGGACGTCGCACACGATCCGCGGCGTCGCGAAGCCCGGCAGGTAGCCCATGATGTGGTGCTGGAGCCGCTGGGCGTCGCCGACGGAGACCCGCCAGTGCTCCGAGAACGGGATCATGTCGCACATGTAGAAGTAGTAGGGCATGATCTGCGCGCCGTCGAGCAGGCCGAAGCACAGGTCGAGCAGCGCGTGCGGGTCGGCGTTGACGCCGTTGAGCAGCACGCCCTGGTTGCGCACGTCGCGCACCCCGGCCTCCAGCATCGCCCGCGAGGCGTCGGCGACCAGCGGGGTGATCGAGTTCGCGTGGTTGGCGTGGGTGTGGATCGCGATCGACACCCCACGGGCACGGGCGGTGCCGGCGACGCGGCTCATGCCCTCGACGACGTCGGGCTGGAGCCAGTGCTGGGGGAGTCCGACCAGGGCCTTGGTCGCCAGGCGGATGTCGCGGATGTTGTCGATCTCGAGCAGCCGGGTGAGGAAGTCCTCCAGTCGCGGCCACGGCATGTTGGCGACGTCGCCCCCGGAGACGACGACGTCACGCACGGACGGCGTACGGCGCAGGTAGTCCATCATCGAGTCGAGCCGGTCGGTCGGCTTGGCGACGAACTTGAGCTTGTCGATCGTGGGCGTGGAGTTGCCGACGAGGTCCATGCGCGTGCAGTGGCCGCAGTACTGCGGGCAGGTCGGCAGCAGCTCGGCGAGGACCTTCGTGGGGTAGCGGTGGGTGAGGCCCTCGGCGACCCACATGTCGTGCTCGTGCAGCGAGTCACGGGTGGCGTGCGGGTGGGAGGACCAGTCGGTGCGGCGGTCGGAGAAGACCGGGATCATGTAGTGACGCACCGGGTCGGCGTAGAACGCCTCGGTGAGCGAGCCCGCACCACCAGGTGTCTCGTGCGGCACCATCGTGTTCATCATCTGCGGGGGCACGAGCATGCTCATCGTCGCGCGCTCGGCCTGGTCGCGCTCGAGGTCGGCGTAGAAGCGCTCGTCGACGAGGTCGCCGAGCAGCTGACGCAGCTGGCGCACGTTCTTGATGCAGTGCGCGCGCTGCCACTGCACCGAGGCCCACTCGGTCGCGGTGACCTCGCTCCACCCGGGGAAACGCGTCCAGTCGGGCTCGACCAGCTCGACGCGGCGATAGGGGTAGGGCTGCGCGGCGTCCGGCCGGGACAACGCGGCGACCGACGTCTCGATGCTCATCTGCGCTCCTGAGGGTGTTGGTGGTGGCGTGGGCCACATCCATCACTAGACTAGGCGAAGATAATCACGCTCGCACGCCGCAACACCGCAGGATTTGTTGTCAGGTGTCATTTCGAAGAGGGGAATCGCTGATGCCGCCCACGGGAACCGCCGATCCGACGGGGGTGCACCGCGTGCTGGACCGCCCGCTGGTGCTGCCGCAGGCCGCGCAGCGTCTCGACACCCGCGCCGAGCTGTGGCCCGACGAGGTGCGCATCCGCGTCGAGAAGCTCAACCTCGACGCCGCGTCCTTCCGCCAGCTCGAGCGCACGCACGCCGTCGACGGGCGCCCGGACAGCGATGCGGTGCGCGCCGCGGTGCTCGCGATCGTCGCCGAGCGCGGCAAGATGCAGAACCCCGAGACCGGCTCCGGCGGGATGCTGATCGGCGTCGTCGAGGAGGTCGGCCCCGGCTCGGCCCTCGGCCTCGCGGTCGGCGACCGGGTCGCCACGCTCGTCTCCCTCACCCTCACGCCGCTGGTGATCGAGGACGGCCTCGCCGCCTGGGACGGCCTGGGGGAGCAGGTGCCGTGCGACGGGTACGCCATCCTCTTCGGCCGCTCGATCGCGGCGCGGCTGCCCGACGACCTCCCGGTCGACCTGAGCCTGTCGGTGATGGACGTGTGCGGCGCGCCCGCGCTGACCGCCCGCGTCGTCGAGGAGTACGTCGTCCGCGGGCGGCCGCCCGTCGTGGCCGTCGTGGGCGGGGCGGGCAAGTCCGGCTCGCTGAGCCTGGCCGCCGCCCGACGGGCCGGCGCTCGCACCACGGTCGGCGTGGTGCCGCACGACGCCGAGGCCGCGCTGCTGCGCGAGGCCGGCCTCGCCGACGCGGTGGCGATCGCGGACGCCCGCGACCCCCTCGCGCTGCGCGAGGCCGTCGTCGGGGCGGGCGGACCGGCCGAC
>JBFJKO010000387.1:0-2632 GCA_041634935.1 Nocardioides sp. | reverse complement strand
TCGCCGAGGGTCTCGGCCAGCAGCTCGGAGCTCTCGGCGATCTCGATGGCCTCGTGCAGGCTCTTGGGGAGCGGGTCGATGCCCAGCGCCTTGCGCTCGCGCTCCGACAGCGACCAGACGTCGTCCTCGGCCTCGCGGGGCAGCTCGTAGCCCTCCTCGATCCCCTTCATCCCGGCGGCGAGCACGGTCGCGAAGGCGAGGTAGGGGTTGCACGCCGCGTCGATGGTGCGGATCTCGACGCGCGTCGAGGCGCCCTTGAGCGGCTTGTACATCGGCACGCGCACCATGGCCGAGCGGTTGTTGTGGCCCCAGCAGATGTAGGACGGCGCCTCACCGCCGAACATCATCCGCTTGTAGCTGTTGACCCACTGGTTGGTCACCACGCTGAGCTCGGCGGCGTGGTGGAGCACGCCGGCGATGAAGCGCCGGCCGGTCTGCGAGAGCTGGTACTCCGCTCCCGGCTCGTAGAAGGCGTTCTGGTCGCCCTCGAAGAGCGAGACGTGGGTGTGCATGCCCGAGCCCGGGTGGGTCGTGAAGGGCTTGGGCATGAAGCTGGCCCAGATGCCCTGGTTGAGCGCCACCTCCCGCACCACGGTGCGGAAGGTCATGATGTTGTCGGCCGTCGAGAGCGCGTCGGCGTAGCGGAGGTCGATCTCCTGCTGGCCGGGGCCGGCCTCGTGGTGGCTGAACTCGACCGAGATGCCCATCGACTCGAGCATCGAGATGGCCTCACGACGGAAGTCGGCGCCCATCGACTGCGCGGTGTGGTCGAAGTAGCCGCTGCGGTCGGCCGGGATCGGCTCGTCACCGGCGCTCGGGGTGTTCTTGAAGAGGTAGAACTCGATCTCGGGGTGAGTGTAGAAGGTGAAGCCCTTCTCCGCCGCCTTGGCGAGCGTGCGCTTGAGCACGTTGCGCGGGTCGGAGAACGACGGCGAGCCGTCGGGCATCACGATGTCGCAGAACATGCGCGCGGTCGACGGCCCCTCCTGACGCCACGGCAAAATCTGGAACGTCGAGGGGTCCGGCATCGCGAGCATGTCCGACTCGTAGATCCGGGCGAAGCCCTCGATCGCCGAGCCGTCGAAGCCGATGCCCTCGGCGAAGGCGCCCTCGAGCTCGGCCGGCGCGACGGCCACGGACTTGAGGAAGCCCAGCACGTCGGTGAACCACAGCCGGACGAAGCGGACGTCCCGCTCCTCGAGTGCGCGGAGTACGAAGTCTTCCTGCTTGCCCATGAGGGCAGCCTAGGGCGTCGGGCCCTCCGCGCGGGCAGGGGTCAGCGTCGCGTGGACGTCAGCCCAGCGAGGGCACGGACCCCGCGGTTGCCCTGCGACCGGACGGTCTCGACCCAGGCGGGGTTGCGGTCCTTGGCGGCGATGACCTGGTCGCGCACCCGCCGCTCGGAGGCGATGCGGGTCCAGACCACGGCGTTGCCGCGCACCGTGACCACGTCCACGAGGTATGAGTCAGGCGCCTCGGCACGGTGGACGGCCGACTCCGCGAAGAGCGTGGAGCGGTCCTCCACGCCGAAGAAGCGGTCGGGACCGAACTCGGTGCTGGTGTACCCGACGACCCGCTTCGCCTTCGCACCCTCCCGGAGCTCGTCGCAGAGGTGCGGCTGCTCCGCCAGGTCGCCGGCGAACCGCCCCGCCCGGGAGCCGACCGGGTAGACGGTCAGCTGCTGGGAGACCAGGAAGTCACCGTCGCGGCGCACGGTCTCGGCGTGGGCGAGGATCGAGGAGTCGACGCCCAGGTCCAGGAAGCCGCTCGCGCAGGGGAAGGCCGCCCGCACGACCGACCGTCCCACGTCGGTCACGACCTGGGTGGACTCCCAGCGCCTCAGCTCGCGAGGCGGTCGCGGGAAGTAGGTGCGGGCGACCCGGTCGTCGATACGACTGAACGTCTCGTCCTTATCGCTGGGCGACTCTGCCTCGCTGGTTGCAGATGAACCTGTCGGTCCGAGCGTGGGTGTTCCGCGCACCAGCGGCTCCTCGCCGATCGTCGGCTCGCCCCCGCACCCGACGAGCGCCGGCAGCAGCGCCAGAGCCACGGTCGGGACGAGAAGCCGACGAGCACTCTGGGCGGACGTCAAGGACACGGCGTCGTTCTCCCCGGCTCGCCCGGATCCCAAACCCGCGCCCCCGAGCACCCTCAGTCGGTGGGCACGCGCTCCAGCTCGGCCAGCCAGGCGTCGGGCCGGGCGTCGGAGGGCATGCGCCAGTCGCCGCGCGGCGACATCGTGCCACCGGCGCTGACCTTGGGGCCGTTGGGCAGGGCCGAGCGCTTGAACTGGTTGGCGAAGAAGCGGCGCACGAACACCTCGAGCCAGCCCTTGATGGTCGGCAGGTCGTAGGCGACGCGACGCGAGTCGGCGATCCCGGTCGGCCACTCCCCCGTGCTCGCGTCGTGCCAGGCGTGCCAGGCCAGGAAGGCGATCTTGCTGGGTCGGTGCCCGCGCCGCAGCACGTGGTAGAGCGCGAAGTCGACCAGGGCGTAGGGGCCCACGGTGTCCTCGGTGGCCTGGGGCTTCTCGCCGTCCTCGGTGGGGATGAGCTCGGGGGTGATCTCGGCGCCGAGGATCTCGCGCAGCACCTCGTCGGTGGTCGCGTCGAACTGGTGCGAGCTGATCGCC
>JBFJKO010000386.1:0-2644 GCA_041634935.1 Nocardioides sp. | reverse complement strand
TTTCCCGGCCGTGTCGTCACCCAGGGCCCGGCTGGTGCGGACATCGTCGCAACCTGGCTGCCGCCGCGCGGCGACCTCGTGGTCAGCTGGCCGGACACGCCGGCTGCCGACCAGTACCGGCTCAACCTCAATGCCGATACGAGTGCGACCTACGTGTTCATGCGCGTCCCCGGCGACGTCAGCCAGGTCGTCATCCCCCGCTCGGCGATCGACTGGCTGACGGACGACCAGCCGGAAGCGCTCTTCCTGAGCTTCCAGTCGCGCACGTACGCCAACGGCTTCAACGTCTCGCGCTACTACCCGCTGGGGCAGACCCTCGGCGCACCCGGACGGGGGCGATCAGCCCACCGAGACCGTGCTCCACACCTCGTCGTTGACGGGGCTGGGCTCGTAGCCGGACACGTCCGGGCCGAAGGCCAGCGACGGGGCCGGGTGCGCGAGCGGGACGCCGGGCAGGAAGTCCATCACGTCGGCGTTGATCTGCTCGTAGAGCGGGATCTGCTCCTCGACGGTCGGGATCTGACGCGCCTCGCGCAGGTCGGCGAAGAGCTCGGGGTTGTCGAAGCCCCACTCGTCGGTCTTGGTGCCGAAGAAGACGCCGATGAAGTTGTCGGTGTCGTTGTAGTCGCCGGTCCAGCCGAGCAGGTGGATGCCGTGGTCGGCCGTGCCCTGGATCTTGCCGAGGTAGTCGGGGTTCCAGACGTCAGCGGTCGGCTTGATCTTGAGGCCGACGGCCTCGAGCTGCGAGCGGACGACGTTGAACGTGTCGGCCGGCGACGGCATGTAGGGGCGGCTCACGTCGGTCGGGTAGTTGAACTCGATCGTGGCACCCTCGGCGCCGGCCTCCTTGAGGAGCTCGCGCGCCTTGTCCGGGTCGTAGGCGTACTCGGTGACCGAGTCGTTCCAGCCGGCGACCGACGGCGGCATGAACTGCGTGGCGATCTCGCTGCCCTCGGGCAGCGACGCGCTGGCGACGGCGTCCTTGTCGATCGCGTGAGCGATCGCCTGACGCACCCGCAGGTCGTCGAGGGGCTTCTGCTTCTGGTTGAAGCCGAGGTAGAGGACCGTGAACGGGTCGCGCGGCAGCACCTGCATGCCGGCGTCCTCGAGCGGGGCGATGTCGGCCGGACCGATCAGGTCGGCACCGTCGACCTCGCCGTTCTCGACGGCGGTCGCGCGGGCCTTGGGGTCGGCGATCGGGACGACCCGGACCTCGTCGACCAGGGCGGCCTCGCCCCAGTAGTCGTCGTAGCGCGAGAGCGAGACGCTGTTGCCGCGGTCCCAGGAGGAGAACTCGAACGGGCCGGTGCCCGTCGGGTGGGCCGTGGAGTACTCGGTGGTCAGCACGTTGGCCGCGGCGTCGTCCTGGTACTCCTCGAGGGCCGTGGGGCTCTGCATCGAGAAGGCCGGCAGCGAGAGCGCCGAGATGAAGCCGGCGAAGGGCTCGTTGAGCGTGATCTCGACCTCGGCGTCGCCGGTGGCCTCACAGCTGGAGTAGAGCGCGGAATCGGCGTCGGGGCCGGTGGCGAAACCACGGAACAGGGCGCCGTAGTAGTAGGAGAGGTCACCGCCCTGGGCGCTCTCGGGGAAGTTGTACCAGCGGTCGAAGTTGAAGCAGACCGCGTCGGCGTCGAACTCGGTGCCGTCGTGGAAGGTCACGCCCTCGCGCAGGTCGAAGGTGTAGGTGAGGCCGTCCTCGCTGGTCTCCCAGCTCTCGGCCAGCAGCGGGGCCGGGTCGGCGGTGCCGGGCACCGTGCCGACGAGGCCCTCGAAGATCTGGCGCGCGACGCGGAACGTCTCGCCGTCCGAGGCGAACGCCGGGTCGAGGAGCACGGGGTCGGCGGCACCGGCGAAGACGAACGTCCCGCCGCTCGCGCCCTCGCCGCCGGACCCGGATCCGCTGTCGTCTCGTTCACTCTCGGCACATCCGGCCAGGGCGAAGGAGGCTGCCAGGGCGGCAACGACTCCTCCACGCAGTCGACGGTTGGTCAGTCGCACAGTTCACCTCATACCTCGCGGCCGGGCCTCCCGGAGCCCAGCGGGTTCCGTGACAGTACTGCTGGCGAGCACTCGCGGCTATCGCGCAGCGACCGGAACGTGTTGCGCTTCGATAACGAAGCGCCACACGATGTGTCCCGAAAGCGTCGGTGCGCGAACAAGCCTCCCGACGCAGGGCGTGCCACGCGCGCGGGCGACGTGGGTCAGACGGGCAGCAGGGTGAGGTCGTCAGGCGAGACGCCGACGAGGGTCGCGCGCATCACCCGGCGCTCCCCCGGCTCCACGGGCACGTGGAGCGGGACGGCCACCACGGTGCAGCCCGCCGCCTCGGCGGAG
This sequence comes from Nocardioides sp., assembly GCA_041634935.1. GTDB lineage: Bacteria > Actinomycetota > Actinomycetes > Propionibacteriales > Nocardioidaceae > Nocardioides. The sequence goes on along the minus strand of JBFJKO010000386.1, from coordinate 310 downwards.
CGGCACCCGGTGCTCGAGTCCTCGATGGCGACGCAGTCGCGCGGGTCGACGCCGAGGCGGGCGGCGGCGGTGAGGTAGGGCTCGGGGTGCGGCTTGCCGTGGGTGACGGCGTCACCGGTCACGATCTCGGCGAAGGACCCCGACGGGAGGTCGGCGAGGATCGGGTCGACGAAGCGGCGGTAGGACATGGTGACCAGCGCGCACGGCACGCCGTCCGCCACCAGGGCCGCGAGCAGCTCACGGGCGCCAGGGCGCCACGGCACCTCCTGCGCCACCCGCGCGACGACGCCGTCCAGGAGGCGCTCCACGA
>JBFJKO010000385.1:0-2662 GCA_041634935.1 Nocardioides sp. | reverse complement strand
TCGGGAGCGTTCGTCGAGGAGTCGGCGCACCACCCGACGTCGTAGCGTCGGCGAGGAGACCACCTCGTAGCCGGCCTCGAGGAAGATCTGTAGCGGACCGACCGAGGCCTCGTCCCAGATCACGGTCTTGCCCGGCGCGGGCTCGATGGGGTACCCCTCGAGGACGCGCGCGCCGACCTGCTCGCCGTACTCGACCGTCGCTGCGGCGAGCTCGTAGGTGAGTCCCGAGCGACGGTGCCCTTTGCGCACGACGAAGCAGGTGACCGACCAGACGCCCTCGAGCTCGGGGTCCATGCGCATCCAGGCCTGTCTGCGGCTCCACAGGCGCGGGTAGTTCTCGCGCGGCTCGACCGCCACCCAGCCGGCCGGCTCGCCGTCGACGTACCCGATCAGCCCGGACGTCGGCCCTGCCGTGCCGCACGAGGTCTGCTCCACCAGGGCGGCGTCGCGCTGCTCCTGCGTGCTGTCGCGCCAGATCCACCCGGCCACCTTCATCGCCTGGCAACGGCACCGGCGGGCCCCGCCGCCGGAGAACACCGCCTCGACGTCCTCCGACGCCGCGCGGTTGGCAGGCAGCCAGGTGAACTCGGGCATGAGCAGAGAATAAGCGCGCGCTGACGGTCCGCAACGCTGCTGAGGGGGCGGTCGAGGGGGCACAGTTTCCTCGTGATCAATCGACCCGTCTCGGGGCCGGCCGTCGTCGCGGTCCTGGCCGTGCTCCTGCTCTGCCTCGCATCCGCGATCGCCCACGCGGACGACGAGCCCCGCCTCCCGAGCGCCGTCAACGCTCCCGGGGCGTGGTCCACCGACGAGGAGGTCGACGGTTCGGTCGCTGCGGTCGGCATCGCCTCGCGCACCAAGCCCTCGACCCGCGCCGACCTCGACCACACCATCGCCTACGCCGACGGCGGCGTCACGACCCCACTCGACCTGGCCCCGTTGTGTCGACATCACCACCGCCTCAAGACCCACGCCGGCTGGACCTACCGACCACTCGACCCCGTGACCGACCCCGGCACCTACCTGTGGACCGACCCCCACGGCCTCGGATACCTCCGCACCCCCACCGGCACCACCAACCTCACCAGTCGCTGCAGGCACCCCCGCCCGAGGCCAGATCATGCGACGGCGGTGCGTGATGGTGCAGCGGCGGGAGTGGTCACAAAAGTCAGGAAAACATCGTCGAAACTTGTCGTCCGTGACCAATTGTCGGCCTCCGTGAGCGCCCGACACGGCCGCCATCAGGGCTGCGCGTGACCAACCACCAACCTCACCCACCGTGCCCTCGGCCCATCGTCACCGCCCCGTCAACCGCCGTCCCACCGTCCGGGCCGTCTCGAGTACGGCCTCCACGAACGGAGCGCTCGCCAGCTCGCGGTCGAACGTGACCGCGATCCCGGCGACCGGGTGCTCGTTGTGGTCCAGCACCGGCGCGGCCACGCTCGCCAGGCCTTCGGTGACGTCCTCGTCCTCCATGGCGTAGCCCCGACGCCGGACCTCGCGCAGCAAGTCGCGCAACATCGAGGGGGACGTCGGTCCGTGGCCGCGGCGCTCGACGAACGCCGCGCGGTCGGGGTAGAGCGCGCGCACCTGGTTGGCCGGCAGTGCGGCCAGGATCGCGCGGCCGGTGGCCGTGAGGTGGGCGGGCAGTCGGACGCCGACCTCGGTGACCAGAGGCGGCCGGCCCGGGGCACGCTCCTGGACGACGTAGAGGACGTCGCGTCCGTGTGGCACGGCCAGGTGCGCCGACGCTCCGGTGCGGTCGGCCAGCGCTGCGACGTACCGGCGGGTGATCCGTTGCAGCGGCTCCTGGCGCGCGTACCCGCCGCCGACCTCGAACGCCGCGACCCCCAGGCCGTAGCGGCCCTCGTCGGCCAGATGCACCACGAAGCCCTCCTCGATCATCGCGTTGAGCAGGTGGTACGTCGTGCTGCGCGGCAGGTCGAGCTCGCGGGTGATCGACCCGAGCGGCACCGGGTGCGGCTGGGCGGCCAGGAAGCGCAGGATGCGGAGTGCGCGGGTGGCCGCCGGGGTCTGGGACACCCGCCGAGCCTACGCGTACTGTCTCGTATCCGAGACAGTACGCCCGGTGCGGCACTGGCGGCGGGGGCCTCCCCGGGCGTTCACTCGAGGCATGACGAACCACGAGGCCACCGTGCTCCTCGGCACCGGTGCGGTGTCCTTCGCCGACCTGGTGGCCGTCGCCCGCGACGGCGCCCCGGTCCGGCTCGACGGGACGGCCCTGGCCGCCCTGGCAGCCTCCCGCGCGGTGGTCGACGAGCTGGCCGCGGCGCCGGTCCCGGTCTACGGCATCTCCACCGGCTTCGGCGCCCTGGCCACTCGCCACATCCCGACCGACCGCCGTGCTCAGCTGCAGCGCTCGCTGGTGCGCTCCCACGCCGCCGGCTCGGGTCCGGAGGTGGAGCGCGAGGTCGTGCGGGCGCTGATGCTGCTGCGCCTCTCCACGCTCACCACCGGCCACACCGGCGTCCGTCCCGAGACCGCCCAGCTGCTCGCCGACCTGCTGAGCCACGGCATCACCCCGGTGGTCCGCGAGTTCGGGTCGCTCGGCTGCTCCGGCGACCTGGCGCCGCTCTCGCACTGCGCCCTCGCCCTCATCGGCGAGGGCGAGGTCCGCGACGCCACCGGCACCCTGGTGCCC
>JBFJKO010000384.1:0-2676 GCA_041634935.1 Nocardioides sp. | reverse complement strand
GCGGCCCACGACCGAGACCTGCACCGACGCCCCGCGTCGCGCCGCAGCGACCAGGCGCGAGCGGACGGCGTACAGGTCGACGTAGCGGCTGACCAGGCGGACCGTGCCGCCGGCCGGGGCGTCGTTGACGCCGCGCTTGATGCCGCGCAGCACCGAGCGCCGCTCGGCCGCGCCGCCGGCCGGGTCGCTGCGCACCAGCACGCTCTCGGAGGCGAGGTCGCCGAGCCAGGAGAGGCCGGCGACGACCGCGTCGTGGTCGGACTTGAGCTCGACCGGGTAGTGACGGTCGGCGGCGAGCGTGTCGGCGCCGCGGTTGAACACGTAGTCGATCGTGGCGCCGTGGTGGTCGCCGGTCGGGAAGTAGTTGCCGAGCGTGTCGAAGGTCGGGGCGAGGCCCGTCGGGTCGATCAGGTCACGCGGGTAGCGCCCGCTCTTGTAGTGGACGTTGAAGTCACCCCCCACCAGCACCGGACCGGCCGGCGCGAGGCGCTCGGTGAGCACGGCGAGGCGCTTGATCGAGCGGCGCAGGAGGTCGGGCATGTTCTTGTCGAGCGGGGCGATGTGCACCGACACCACCGAGAGCGTGCGGCCCTCGATGTCCTGGAGGGTCACCCAGTTGGCGAAGCGGCGACCGATCTCGACCTGACGACCCTTCGGCTTGCCGCGCCAGTTGGAGATCCGGAAGACGCCCTGGGCCGTCGCCGTCCAGCGGTCGCTGCGCCACGCGACCGGGGTGGCGGCCTTGAAGCGGTTCTTCATGTTGCGCCAGATGTCGTAGCCCTCCGGCGCCATCACGGCGTCGTTGCGGAACGGCACCTCGTTGTAGGTCACGAAGTCGGGCTGCAGCGACAGCACCGTGGCGACGTCCTTCTGGAACTTCTCCACCGTGAGGCCGGTGTAGATGTTGGCCTGCACCATGGTCAGGTCGCTCGCGTCCGGCGCGGGCGTCGGCGTCGGGGTGGGCGTCGGTGTCGGCTCGGGAGTCGGCTCGGGTGTCGGGGTCGGGGTGCTCGCGGCACGCGTCACGACCGGGGCAGCCGCCACGGCGGTGCTGCTCAGCGCCGGCGTCGCGAGCACCGACGCCGCCACGCCGCCGACCAGGAGGACGCGCAACGGGCTCAGCACGCGTGAGCGCAGGCGATTCGGGACCGGTCGAGCTGACATCGGGGGGTGCTCCTAGGGGCGCGGATGAGGGGACCGAGAGGCTTCGTCCCAGGAATCACACCATCCCCACCAGTCACAGACAAGCGACTCCGGAGAACTACAGATCTGTAATTCGCTCACCCGCCGGGCGTCAGCCGAAGGTCGCCACGGCGCTGATGAAGAAGTGGTCGCTGATCTTGTTGGTGACCGGCGTGGTGTCGCGCCGGTAGTTGCTCCAGGCCACGCCGCTGCCCACCACCCAGTCGACCGAGATGGGTTGCGGCGGGGGGCGGCAGCCCGAGCTGTAGCTGCCGCCGTTGGACGCCGTCAGCCCGGCCTTCGGGACGACGTTGCAGTAGAAGATCTCGCGGTCGTTCATGTCGCCGGTCACCAGCACGGGCAGGCCCGACTGCTTGAGGTTGTTGACGATCGAGACCAGCGTCGCCTGACCCTGCCGGCGCTCGGTGAGGTACTTGCCGTCGTGCGCCGACGGGTGGGTGTTGACGACGTAGAACTCGCGGTTGGTGGTGCGCTCGCGCAGCCGGAGGATCGGCTGGGGCCGCGGACGGCCCATGAACGGGATGATGAACCGGTCGCCGCTGACGAACTCGAAGCGGTTGCTGTCGTAGAGGATCGAGTTGTCGGTCTCCGCGACGCCCCACTGGAAGCCCGGGTAGGCGGCGAACCCGGTGCGCGCCTGCACGGTGCGCAACTGGTCGTCCTGCAGCTCCTGCATGCCGACGATGTCGACGCCGTGGTCGAACATCCGGTTGACCGCGCCCACCGACCGGGTCGAGGCCGGCGGGAAGCTGCGTCGACTTCCCCCCGGCGCGGTGTGCTGGCTCCCGAGCACGTTGAACGAGCCGACGGTGACGGTGAACGGCGCAGAGGCGGCCTTCTCGGCTGCCTTCTGCTCCTTCGCCTTCTGCTGGGCCCGCTTCTCTGCCAGCACCGCGAGCTCGCCGAGGGCCTCGCTGCGCTCGAGCACCGCGGCGTCGAGGCGTCGCTGCGCCTTCACGCCGGCCTTGGACCCGGTCACGTCCGTGGCGGACTCGGGCTCGGCCCGGTCGTCACCCGACTCGTCGGGCTCGTCGGACCCGTCCGAACGACCCGGGTTGCCGGCATCCTCCTCGGCGGGCAGTGCGGTCGGCGCGACCTGGGGCACGCCGGTGATGTCCTGCGCGGTCGACGCGCCGGAGCCTCCCACCACCGCCTGGATCACCAGCCCGCCGGTCACCAGCACGACGACGATCAACGCCGCGACGATCGCGGTCTCCCGGGTCAGGGCACCAGGGCGTGCGCGAGGGGCGTTGAGGGGCATCGCGTCAGTTTAGCCTCGGGACCCAGCGATCGTGGGATCGTCAGCGAACTCGCGCCAGCAGGTTGCGGGCCCGCCCACGCCAGCCCGACCGCGCCGGACGCTCGGCCTCGCGCCGCTCACGGCGCAGGCTCCGGACGTCCTCCAGCAGCCGCGCGGAGAGGTCGAGGGCCACCTCGGCGACCTCGTCGTCACGCACCGAGGCCGGACGGCGT
>JBFJKO010000383.1:0-2699 GCA_041634935.1 Nocardioides sp. | reverse complement strand
GTGGCGCCCGCGCGGCCGCAGGCAGGCGATCGAGGCGGCCATCGCCGCACGGCTGCCGAAGCAGTCGAGGGAGACGTCGGCGTCACGCACCGACGAGGCGTCGGCCAGGGCCGTGGCGCCGAGGTCGCTCGCCAAGGCCCGCGACGCCTCCGACGGGTCGACGGCCAGCACCGTCGCGCCGCGGGACACCGCGACCATCACTGCGGCCAGCCCGACGCCGCCGCAGCCGTGCACCACGACGGTCTCGCCGGCCTCGACCCGGGCGACGTGCGCGACGGCTCGGTACGCCGTGGCGACGCGGCACCCGAGCCCGGCTGCCACGTCGGAGGGGACCCCGTCGGGGACCCGCACCAGGTTGAGGTCGGCGCGTGGCAGCGCGACCTTCTCCGCGAACGAGCCCCACTGCGTGAAGCCCGGCTGCAGCTGGCGCTCGCAGACCTGTCCGTCGCCGCGACCGCACGACGGGCAGGACCCGCACGCGAGCACGAACGGCGTGGTCACCCGGTCGCCCACCGCCCAGTCGCGCACCCGCGGCCCGACCTTGGCGACGACGCCGGCCAGCTCGTGGCCGGGCACGTGCGGCAGCGAGATGCCCGTGTCGTGTCCCTGCCAGCCGTGCCAGTCGCTGCGGCAGAGCCCGGTCGCCTCCACGTCGACCACGACGCCGTCCTCCGGACAGTCCGGCGAGGCCACCTCGGTGAGCTCGGGCTCGCGACCGAAGGCGGTGACGAGGACCGCTCGCATCAGGTCAGGCTGCCCGGGTGGTCGGGGATGTCGGGCATCTCGAAGTCCTCGTCGTTCTTGTCGCTCTCGCCGCCCGCGCCGTCCTCGGCGTCGGCGTGCAGCAGGGCGTCGGGGTCGCGTCGCGGCGGCACCGACGCGAGCGCGACCTGCACCAGGGCCACCCGGCCCTTGAGGACGACGGCCCGCTTGAGCCGCCCGAGCCCGCCGCTCTCGGCGTCGAGCAGCCGTGTGACGACCTCGGTGACCGTCGCGTCGTCGTACGTCGGGCGGGTGCCGGGCGCGACCTCGACGTCGGGGAGGGCCACCAGCACCGGCAACACCTGCGACCCGAGGCCGTCGAGGATCTTGAAGCGCTGCAGCCGGTCCATCTGCTCCCATACCTCGTCGACGTCGGCCCCGCGGCGCACCTTGCGCTGCGCGCGCAGCACCGACTTCGCCACACCGTGCAGGGCCGCCGTCAGCTCGTGCTCACTGAAACGCATGCGCCCAGCATGCCCGACGACCCTGTTCGTGACCGCGGAGGTCACCGGCGCTCGCAAGGCGTCGGTCGCACCACCCCAGGGCTACGCTTTCGCCGTGCACAGGACCGAGACCTCGCGACGGGGTAGCTGGACGCGTCGCTCCCTCGGCGCGGTCCTCGTCCTAGCGCTCGGACTGGCCTGCAGCGTGCTCGCCGCGCTCGCCGTGTCGACGTCCATGAGCGGCATGACCATGACCGGCATGACCGGCATGACCGAGGTGCCAGCGGTGGCTGAGCCGAGTCACGCCTCCGAGGTCGGACCCGCCCTCACCTCGACCGTGACGGTCGTCAGTGCTGTCACGGCCGAGCTCGCACCCACCGGCCTGCACGGCTCCTGCGACAGCAGCTGCGTGGGCGCCCTGAGCGCGGTGTGCCTGAGCGGAGTCGCGTCGGTGATCACGCTCATGGCCCTCCTGCTGGCAACGCGCCGCCCCACCTTTCTCGGTCTGCTGCGCCGCACGGCATCACGCCAGGCGCGCGGTCGATGGCCACGTCGAACCCCCTGGACGACGCCGTCCCTTGCCGCGCTCTGCGTCTTGAGGGTGTGAGGGCTCGCTCGGAATCCGCTCCGAGCCCCTCTCCTGACGGCGCGCCCCAGCGCGCGCGTCCTGCCCCTGCCCCGGGTCCGACGGACCCGTCACTCACTTGCCATCACGAAGGACCTACTCACCCATGGACATGACCATGAGCTCCGCCGTACCCGACTGGCTCACGCCGGTCGCGTGGACCTACCTCACCGCGTCGCTGCTGTGCGCCGCCCTCATCGCTGCCGACATCTACCTTCTCCGCCGCCGACAGCACCACGTCGCCGACGAGCTCGTCTGGGTGGCCTCGGCGCTCTATCTGGCCCCGTTCGCGGTGGCGTTGTACGTGCGGCGAGGCCGCACGGCTCGAGTCGGCCCGACCGGGCAGCACGTCGTCCCTGCGCCCCGCGAAGCCCGGGAGCAGACCAGGCCCGGCACCGCGGTGACGCTGCTCTCGGGTGGAGGTGCGTCCGCCGTAGCCCACCTCATCGCCGTTCCGCTCGTGATCTGGATCGGCTGGACGATCGCCGGGATGGACATGTGGCCGATGATCCTGGTCATCGCGGTGCTCGCCATCGCGATGGTGGCCCTGTACGTAAAGGTGACCGGCGCACACGCCCACCGGGGCGGCACGGTGACCATCGGTGCTGCCGTGGTGGCTGCGGTGATCACAGTCAGCGCCTTCGACGTCGGCATGGTCGGCTGGATGCTCCTCCTGCACGTCAACAACCTGATGCCGCCCGCGTCCGAGGGCACGTTCTGGTTCTTGATGCAGCTCGGCGTGGTCGTCGGTCTGCTGACCGGCTACCCGGTGGTGCGCTGGCTCCTGCGCCGCGACCAGCAGCCCGCCTTGCCACAGCCCGCCTGAGCTCGACGGTCGCTCGGTCGCGGTGGGTCCACTGCCGCGACCG
>JBFJKO010000382.1:0-2725 GCA_041634935.1 Nocardioides sp. | reverse complement strand
TGGCGAAGAACATCGAGTAGCCGGCCCAGGCGCCCGCGGCGAGGGCAGCCACGCCGACGGCGGCGCCGGCCGCCACCAACCCTCCGCGACGACGACCGCCGCTGCTGTGGCCCCCGCCCCTCGGCGGGAGCGGCGGTTGCTGACCGCCTCGCCCGCCCTGGAGCACCTCGGCACTCCCCTGGTCCCAGCCGGCCGGAGGGCTGGGGGGCGGAGGTCCGGACGGTCCGGACGGTCCGCCGGCCGGTGGGCCCGCGGGCGGGGCCCAGCCGCCGGGAGGCGGTCCGGCAGGAGGTCCGGCAGGAGGTCCTGAGGGAGGTCCCGTGGGAGGGAGGTTGCTGGACATGGCGGACGGCCTCGATTCGGCAGGTAGACGTGGGGGTCCAAATGCGCTGCTAGGAGGAGTTATACCCGCTCGGAGTCCCGGGGAGGCTCGTGGACCCACAGGTGCCCGGTCGCGCTCCGCACCGGTCGCGCCGCGCGTGAGGTCGTGAGCAGGTAGGTGACACTCAGCCCGAGCAGGGCACCGAGCGGCCAGGCGACGAAGGGACTGGCGCCCTCGATCGTCAGCTCACCCGGCAGCGTCGTGCCGTCGGCCGCCGTGGCCTCGAGCGTCGTGGGGTCAGGGGGCCCCAGGTGGGTGCCGAGGCGGTAGGCGACGAACCCGGCCAGCACGGAGCCGACGACGACGGCGAGGAGCATCGCGAGCTCCGAACGACGTCCGAGCAGGCCGCACGCCACTCCGAGCACGAGGCCGGCGAGCACCCCGATGACGACGTACTGCGCGGTGCCGTCGAAGAAGCCCTCGAGGCTCGGGAAGTCGAAGACGAAGCCGTCGCCCTCGGGGCGGTAGCCCGCCACCCAGGTGCCGTCGACGACGACGCCGGTGATCGGGGTCCACCAGCGCTCCCACAGCCAGCCGGCGAGCGCACCGGCAGCGGCGAACACGGAGACGACGAGGAGCAGCTCGGCGACCTGGCCGAGCAGCCCGTGGCGGGACCTCATCCGGTCAGGCATCCGGGCCCCAGCAGCTGCTTGAGGTCGGCGAAGAGCGCCGAGGTCGGGGTGACCCGCAGTCGGTCGTCGAGACGCATCACCTTCGTCGACTCGCGAGCGAGGAGCCGCAGGCGGACCTCGGTGAGGCCCGGGTGGGCGCCGAGGACGTCCTTGAGCTGCTCGATCACCGGCGCGGTGCAGCGCGTCGACGGCAGGCTGATGGTCACCGGGCCGGTGGGACCGCCCGGGCCGGTGCTGAGGTCGGGGACGGTGAGCTCCTGGCCGCGCAGCTCGGGCTGCTCCTTGTCACGGGAGAGCTGCCCCTTGACCCGGACGATGGCGTCCTCGATGAGGTAGGGGCTCGCCAGCTGGTAGGAGCTGGGGAACAGGAGCACCTCGATCGCACCGTCGAGGTCCTCGAGGGTGATGGTGGCCCAGGCGTCACCGCGCTTGGTGATCTTGCGGTTGACCGAGGTGATCAGGCCGCTGATCGTCAGCGTGCTCCCGTGGGGCCGGTCCTCGTCGAGCATCAGCTGGCCGATCGTGCAGTCGGTGCCTGTCGACAGGACGTGCTCCAGTCCCAGCAGCGGGTGGTCGGAGACGTAGAGCCCCAGCATGTCGCGCTCGTGCCCCAGCAGGGTCATCTTGTCCCACTCGTCGATCTCGGGGATCGTCACGGTGACCCCGAACGCGGCGCCGCCGTCCTCGGCGTCGTCGAGCCCGGCGAAGAGCGAGTCCTGACCGATGGCCTCGTTGCGCTTGATGTCGATGTACTGGTCGACGGCGGTCTCGTGGACGGCGACCAGCGACTTGCGCCGGTGCTTCATCTCGTCGAACGCGCCTGCCTTGACGAGCGACTCGATGACCCGCTTGTTGCAGACCAGCGCCGGGACCTTGCTCATGAAGTCGTTGAAGTCGGTGTAGCGACCCTTCTCCTCGCGCGCGCTGACGATCCCGTCGACCACGTTGGCCCCGACGTTGCGGATGGCGGTGAGCCCGAAGCGGATGTCGGTGCCGACCGGCGTGAAGGTGGCGGCGGACTCGTTGACGTCGGGCGGCAGCACCTGGATCTTCATGCGACGGCACTCGTTGAGGTAGATCGCCATCTTGTCCTTGTCGTCCTTGACCGAGGTCAGGAGCGCGGCCATGTACTCGGCGGCGTAGTGCTGCTTGAGGTAGGCCGTCCAGTAGGAGATCAGTCCGTAGGCCGCGGTGTGCGCCTTGTTGAAGGCGTAGTCGGAGAACGGCACCAGGACGTCCCACAGCGCCTAGATCGCCGCCGGGGAGTAGCCGTTGGCCTTCATGCCGTCGGAGAAGGGGACGTACTCGGCGTCGAGGACCTCCTTCTTCTTCTTGCCCATCGCCCGGCGCAGCAGGTCGGCCTGGCCGAGGGTGTAGCCGGCCAGCTTCTGGGCGACCGCCATGACCTGCTCCTGGTAGACGATCAGGCCGTAGGTCTGGCCGAGGATCTCCTTGAGCGGCTCCTCGAGCTCGGGGTGGATCGGGGTCGACTCCTGCTTGCCGTTCTTGCGCAAGGCGTAGTTGGTGTGGGAGTCGACGCCCATCGGGCCGGGACGGTAGAGCGCGAGGACGGCCGAGATGTCCTCGAAGTTGTCGGGACGCATGAGCCGCAGGAGCCCGCGCATGGGGCCCCCGTCGAGCTGGAAGACGCCGAGGGTGTTGCCGGTGCCGAGCAGCTGGTAGGACGCCTCGTCGTCGAGGCTGAGGTCCT
>JBFJKO010000381.1:0-2732 GCA_041634935.1 Nocardioides sp. | reverse complement strand
GTGGCGGCGAGGTCGTAGACGTCGAACTCACCCACCAACGGACACCCCACCCCACCGAGGAGGACACCGTGCTCGCCGAAGGACTCCTCGGTCACGACCTCGGTCCCGTCATCGCGCACGACCCGGTGCTCGACAGCCCACGCGATGAGCGCCTGCAGCGTCGCGACCTCGGCCGCAGCCTGCGCGTCCTGGGCGTCGCGGACCGCAATGGTCGCGGTCGGGATGGGTGCCTTCGCCATGAAGCGAGACTACCCGCGACCACCGACATTCAAACATGTGTTCTAACCGCCTGCGCCCCGATACGGGGTAGCGGTAGGTAGGCAACTTCCGGGGTTTCGAGGCTCACTTCGTTCGCACCTCAACCACCGTCGGGGGTTCGTTGCTCAGCCTGCGACGGTCACGACAGCTAGCGCCGCGCAGGGCCCTCGGAGGGGCGGTTGGGGTGGGTCGCCCAGCGCGGGCCGATGCCCTGCACCTCGACGATGCGTGGCTCGTGCACGTCACCCACCTCCTCCGGCGAGTCGCCGGCGTCGGGGTCGTCGGGGTCCCCCCAGCCGCCGGCGGGCGCGGATGGCGTCCCGTTGTCGGGGGCGTGCTTGATGCGGATCTCCAGGCGCGAGGGCGACAGCGCCTCGGCCATGCCCTCGCCCCACTCGACGACCGTCACGACGTCGTCGAGGGAGGTGTCGAGATCGAGGTCGTCGAGCTCCTCGATGCTGCCGAGCCGGTAGGCGTCGACGTGCACCAGGCCGGGCCGGTGGGCGCTGCGCGGGGCGTGCTCGCGCGCGATCACGAACGTCGGCGAGGCGACTGCGCCCTCCACCTCGAGTCGGCGACCCAGCCCCTGGGTGAACGTCGTCTTGCCGGCACCGAGGTCGCCGGTCAGCACCAGCAGGTCACCCGGCACGAGCTCGTCGGCGATCTTCGCGCCGAGGGCGCGCATCTCGTCGGGCGTCGCGACCTGGTGCACCTTGGGCAGACGCATCGCCAGCTCGACGTACGGCGAGCGACGGTCGGTCTGGACGAAGCCCCGGTGGGCCCAGAAGCCGATCGTGCGGGGCAGCTCCTCGCGGGCCACCACGCTCAGCCGGGTGGCGCGCCCGGTCCAGGCCTCGACGGCCGACTCGATCAGGGCGCCGGCGATGCCGTGGCCCTGGGCCGAGGAGAGGATGCCGACCCGGCGCAGGTACATCGTGTCGCCGACGGGGTCGAAGAGCAGGGTGCCGACCGGTTGTCCGTCGAGCTTGGCGAGGAGGCCGCCGTTGAGGGCGAGCCGGGTGGCGATGGACGCCTCGGTGTCGCTGAGGGCGTCGGCCGGAGGGTGGAGGGCCGGCCGCTTGCCGAAGGCGTCCTGGATGATCGCGAGCACGGTGGCGGCCGACTCGGCGCCCACGCGTCGTACGGAGAGGCTCATCGGGTGTCTGCTCTCGTCGTGGCAGCGGTGATGAGCTGGTCGAGCTCGGCGTTGACCTGGTCGTGGCGCTCGATCGTGACCATGTGCCCGGCGCCGTCGCACTCGACCAGCCGGGCGCCGGGGATGCGCGAGGCGAGCTTGTGGGAGTGCCCGATCGAGGTGATCCGGTCGGCGGTGCCGCAGATGATCGACACCGGCACCCGGCCCAGGACCTCCACGTGGTCGAACTTGTCGAGCGAGGTGAGGCTGGGGAAGAAGTCGGCGACGACCTCGAACGGCGTCGCCCCGAGCATGTCGTCGACGAAGCGGATGTAGGACTGCGGCACCTCGCCGCCGAACGCCAGCCGGCTCGTGGCCGCGTTGGCGATGACCCGGCCGAGGCGACGCGCGGTGTCGATCGCCACGTGGCCGCGCTGCAGCGCCGCCATTGCCTGGCCCGTGATGCGTCCGGTCAGTCGGGCAGGGAGCAGCGGGATGAGGATCCGGCTGGGGTCGAGACCACCGGCGGTGGTGGAGATCAGGCCGACGCCGATGACCTTCTCGCCGATGAGCTCCGGGAAGTGCTCCGCCAGGGCGGCGACGGTCATCCCGCCCATCGAGTGGCCGACCACCACGACCGGTCCGTCGGGGGCGCAGACCTCGATGACGTGCGCGAGGTCTCGTCCGAGCTGGTCGATCGTGGCGTTCTCGCGCGAGGAGCGGCCCGAACGGCCGTGCGAGCGCTGGTCGTAGAAGACCGTGCGCACCAGGCCGCGGTAGGCCGCGCGCTGGAAGTGCCAGCAGTCGAGGTTGAGGCAGTAGCCGTGCACGAAGACCACCGTCACCGGTCCCGACTCGTCGGCGCGCGACCAGAGCCGGCGTCCGCCGGGCTCGCCGGTCTCGACCTCGTCGATCTCGACGTGGAGCGGGACGCCGTCGTCGGCCACGACCGTCATCGGCGTCGAGTGGAGCGACCCCAGCGGCACGTCGGCACCAGCGCGTCGACTGACCTGACGCTGCTGGCGCAGGAGCTGGATCGCGGTGCCGGCCGCGGCGAGCCCGAGGACGCCGCCGAGCGCACCGAGCACGCGGCGCCGCGAGCCCGAGAGGGGCGAGAACGACCGTCCCGTCTCGCTCATCGGACGTACCGCCGCGTCATCCGACCGCCGATCCGCGTGACGATCTCGTAGTTGATCGTGCCGCACGCCTCGGCCCAGTCCTGGGCCGTCGGACGGGAGTCCCCGGGCGGGCCGAACAACACGACGTCGCTGCCGACCGGGGGCTCGTCGCCGCCGAGGTCGACGAGGATCTGGTCCATGCAGACGCGGCCGCGGATCGG
>JBFJKO010000380.1:0-2795 GCA_041634935.1 Nocardioides sp. | reverse complement strand
TGACCGGGGCCCCAAAATGGTTGTCGTTTGGGACCAGACGACAACCATCCGGCCCGAAACGTTGTCGTCTGGGACCAAACGACAACCGCTACGCCTCGCCGAGGAACCGGTCGAAGACCCGCGCGCCGAACTCGAGGGCGTCGACCGGCACGCGCTCGTCGACGCCGTGGAAGAGGGCGGTGAAGTCGAGGTCGGCGGGGAGGCGCAACGGCGCGAAGCCGTAGGAGCGCATGCCGAGCTTGCGGAAGTGCTTGGCGTCGGTGCCGCCGCTCATCGTGTACGGCGCCACGATGCCCTCGGGGTCCTCGGCCAGGATCGAGCGGGTCATCGCCGCCACCAGGTCACCGTCGTACGGCGTCTCCCACGGCTGCTGGTGGGAGACGTAGTCCCACTCGATGTCGTCCCCGCACAGCTCGCGCAGCGTCGCGAAGAACTCGTCCTCGTAGCCGGGCAGGAACCGGCCGTCGACGTGGGCGCTGGCCTCGGTCGGGATCACGTTGACCTTGTAGCCGCCGGAGAGCTGGGTGGGGTTGACGGTGTTGCGGATCACCGCGCCGAGCATCCGGGCCGCGCCGCCGAACTCCTCGACGAGCGCCTGGGCGTTCTCCGGCGTGGCCTCGGTGCCGGCCAGGTCGGCCACGGTCGCGAGGAGCACCTCCATCGTCGGGGTCAGCCGTACGGGCCACTGGTGGGCGCCGATGCGCGCGACGGCCGCGGAGAGCCGGGTGATGGCGTTGTCGGGGTTGATCATCGAGCCGTGGCCGGCTCGGCCGCGCGCGGTGAGCTTCATCCAGGCCATGCCCTTCTCGGCCGCCTCGATCAGGTAGAGCCGTCGGCCGCGCACGGTGGTGCTGAAGCCGCCCACCTCGCCGACGGCCTCGGTCACGCCGTCGAACTCGTCGCGGTGCTGCTCGACGAGCTGCTCGGCGCCGTGGTGACCGCCCGCCTCCTCGTCGGCGGTGAAGCACAGGACGATCGGGCGCTCGGGCACGGCACCGGCCCGCTGACGCGCGCGCACGGTCGAGAGCAGCATCGCGTCGAAGTCCTTCATGTCGACCGCGCCGCGTCCCCAGACGTAGCCGTCCTTGATCTCGCCCGAGAAGGGATCGACCTGCCAGTCCTCGGCCGCGGCCGGCACGACGTCGAGGTGGCCGTGCAGCAGCAGTCGCCCACGGCTCTCGTCGGTGCCACCCCAGGTGGCCATCACCGACGTACGGCCCGGGGTGGACTCGTAGAGACGCGACTCGATGCCGACCTCGTCGAGCAGCGTGGCGACGTACTCCGCCGCCTTGCGCTCGCCCGGGCCCTCCCGGTCGTCGCCGTAGTTGGTCGTGTCGATCCTGATCAGCTCGCGGCACAGGTCCACCACCTCGGCCGCGGGGTCGTAGCCCGGTGTCGCCGTCTCCGCCTGGTTACCCGCCTGGTTCCCGGCCTGGTTCGTGACCTCGTCGCTGCTCATGTCCCCATCCTGACACCTGACCGTCGAGCCCCCGATGTGTGTGTTCGGGCAACCCTTTGCTACGGTTTCCCAGCACTCGTCCGGGTGGCGGAATTGGTAGACGCGCTAGCTTGAGGTGCTAGTGCCCCATTAGCGGGCGTGGGGGTTCAAGTCCCCCCTCGGACACTGGAAAGGCCCCGGCTCCACGGGGCCTTTTCTTCATTTCAGGGCCTGCGTGGAGCAACCGTTCGACACGCCGTCGCCTTTCTTGACTCGTTCAAGAAAATCCGGCACGGTCGTGTCCATGCCGTCCCACGCAGCGCTCGAGCAGTCCCTGCGCGACGCGGCCCTGCGAGTGACGCGACCTCGGCTGGCCGTGCTCGCCGCCGTGCACGCCCACCCGCACGCCGAGACCGACGTCCTCATCGAGGCCGCCCGCACCGCGGTCGGCGAGGTGTCGCACCAGGCGGTGTACGACGTCCTGCGCGCCCTGACCGGCGCCGGACTCGTGCGCCGCATCCAGCCGTCCAACTCGGTGGCCCGCTACGAGGCGCGGGTCGGCGACAACCACCACCACGTGGTGTGCCGCTCGTGCGGCGAGATCGCCGACGTCGACTGCGCCGTGGGTGAGACCCCCTGCCTGACGGCTGACAACGACCACGGCTTCGCCATCGACGAGGCCGAGGTCATCTACTGGGGCCGGTGCCCGACGTGCGCCAGCGGCCCCGCCGGCACCCCCTCCGCTTCCTGACCCGTTCGAGACAACACGTCATCGCATCCACCGCAACGAAAGGTCCACGCATGACCGAGAGCCAGCACCAGACCCGCGAGGCCGGGATGAACACCGAGGAGGCCGGCGGCTGCCCGATGGGCGACCGCTTCAAGCACCCGACCGAGGGCGGTGGCAACCAGGACTGGTGGCCGAACCAGCTCAACCTCAAGATCCTGCGCAAGCACCCCGCGGTGGCGGACCCGATGGACGCCGACTTCGACTACGCCAAGGCCTTCGCCGGCCTCGACCTCGACGCCCTCACGCGCGACGTCGACGCGCTGATGACGGACTCGCAGGACTTCTGGCCCGCCGACTTCGGTCACTACGGCGGCTTCTTCATCCGGATGGCCTGGCACAGCGCGGGCACCTACCGCGTCAGCGACGGCCGTGGCGGCGCCGGCGCAGGCATGCAGCGCTTCGCCCCGCTCAACAGCTGGCCCGACAACGGCAACCTCGACAAGGCCCGCCGCCTGCTGTGGCCGATCAAGCAGAAGTACGGCCAGTCGATCTCCTGGGCCGACCTGATGATCTTCGTCGGCAACCGCGCGCTCGAGACGATGGGTTTCAAGACCTTCGGCTTCGCCG
>JBFJKO010000379.1:0-2940 GCA_041634935.1 Nocardioides sp. | reverse complement strand
CTCCTCGGTGAGCTTGCCGCGGCTGATGCCCTTGGCGTTGAGCTTCTCCGAGTAGGCCTTGCCCTTGTCGGCGTTCTCCTGCGAGACGTCCTTGAGCACGACCTCCATGCCCGCGCGGGCGCAGGAGTAGGCGATGCCGGCTCCCATCATGCCGGCGCCGAGGACGCCGACCTTGACGGCCTTGTAGGGCTCGATGCCCTGGGGGCGCTCGGTGCCGGCGTTGATCGCCTGCAGGTCGAAGAAGAACGCCTGGATCATGTTCTTCGAGCCCTGGTTGACGATCAGGTTGGTGAGGTAGCGCGACTCGATGCGCGAGGCGGTGTCGAAGTCACGGCTGGCACCCTCGACGGCCGCGCTCAGGATCGCGCGGGCGGCGGGGTAGACCGCGCCCTTGGTCTGCTGGCGCAGCAGCGCCGGGAAGGCCGGGAGGAACGACGCGAGGGCCGGGGACTTCGGGCTGCCGCCGGGCATCTTGTAGCCGGGGGCGTCCCACGGGTTCTGCGTGGCCTCGGGGTTGGCCTTGATCCACGCCTTGGCGGCCGGGATCAGCTCGTCCTGCGTCGCGACGAGGTCGTCGACGAGACCCTTCTCCTTGGCCGGGCCGGCCTTGAACTGCGCGCCGGTGAGGAGGAACTCCATCAGCCCGGCCTGGAGACCGAACTTGCGGACGATGCGGGTCACGCCGCCGCCACCGGGCAGCAGGCCCAGGCTCGACTCGGGCAGGCCGACGGTGACCTTGGCGTCGTCGACGGCGATGCGGTGCTTAGCAGCCAGGCAGATCTCGTAGCCGCCGCCGAGCGCGGCGCCGTTGATCGCGGCCACGACGGGCTTCGGGAGGAGCTCGAGGCGGCGCAGCGCTGCCTTGACGTTCTCCGACATCGCGAAGACCGAGGCGGCGTCGTCCTTGCCGGCCTTGACCATGCCCTTGAGGTCGCCGCCGGCGAAGAAGGTCTTCTTCGCGCTGGCGATCACGACGCCGGCCACCGAGTCGGCGTCGGCGGCGAGCTCGTCCTCGAGGCGGTCGACGGCCGCCTTCATCGAGTCGATGTAGAGCTGGTTCATCGTGTTGGCCGACTGGTGGGGGTCGTCCAGCGTGAGGGTGACGATGTTGTCGGCGTCCTTGTCGTAGCGGACCGACGTCTGGGTGTCAGTGGTCGTGCTCATGCGTGAAGGGGTTCCTGTCTCAAGTCGTGTGTCGTACGGCGGGGGTGGTGACGGCTGCTTCCCGGCTCACGAGGTTTCGACGCGCTCGTGCGACCTCGCAAGCTCGGTCGCGTCGCTTGCTCTACCCATTGCTTGGTGTGGTGGAGCGACGTCTGTCCTCGCAAGCTCGGTCAGACGAGCTCCACCACAGTCGCAATGCCCATGCCGCCACCGACGCAGAGCGTGGCGAGGCCACGCTTCTGGTCGCGACGCTCGAGCTCGTCGATGAGGGTGCCGAGGATCATCGCGCCGGTCGCACCGAGCGGGTGACCCATGGCGATCGCGCCGCCGTTGACGTTGGTGATCTCGTCGGAGATGCCCATGTCGCGCATGAAGCGCATGGCCACGGCCGCGAAGGCCTCGTTGATCTCGAAGAGGTCGATGTCCTTGGTCTCGAGGCCGGCCTTGGCGAGCGCCTTGCGGGCGGCCGGGGCGGGACCGGTGAGCATGATCGTCGGGTCGGCGCCCGAGACGGCCATCGAGATGATGCGCGCGCGGGGCGTGAGGCCGAGGTCGATGCCGACCTGCTCGGTGCCGATCGCCATCAGGGCGGCGCCGTCGACGATGCCCGAGGAGTTGCCGGCGTGGTGGACGTGGTTGATCTTCTCCAGCCAGTGGTACTTCTCCAGCGCGACGTCGTCGAAGCCGGCGTCCTTGCCGATCTGGGCAAAGCTCGGCTTGAGGCCGGCGAGGCCCTCGACGGAGGTGTCGGGGCGGATCGTCTCGTCGGTGTCGAGCACCGTGAGGCCGTTGAGGTCGGTGACCGGGATGACCGAGTTGGCGTGGTAGCCGTTGGCCCATGCCTTGGCCGCGCGGTGGTGCGACTCGGCGGCGTAGGCGTCGACGTCCTCGCGGCTCCAGCCCTCGATCGTGGCGATCAGGTCGGCACCGATGCCCTGCGGCACGAAGCCGGTGGCCAGCGCGGTGGCCGGGTCCTGGGCCCAGGCGCCTCCGTCGGAGCCCATGGCGACGTTCGACATCGACTCGACACCACCGGCGAGGATCAGGTCCTCCATGCCGCCGCGGATGCGACCGGCGGCCTGGTTGACGGCTTCGAGGCCGGAGGCGCAGAAGCGGTTGAGCTGCACGCCGGCGACGGTGTCGGGGTAGCCGGCCGCGAGGGCAGCGGTCTTGGCGATGTCGCCACCCTGCTCGCCGACCGGGGAGACGACGCCGAGCACGACGTCGTCCACGCGCGCGGGGTCGAGGTTGGGGTTGCGCTTGCGGACCTCGTCGAGGAGCCCGACCATCAGGTCGACGGCCTTGACCTCGTGGAGCGATCCGTTGGCCTTGCCCTTGCCGCGCGGGGTGCGCAGGTGGTCGTACACGAATGCTTCTGCCATGACCTCGTCCTTGCCGTAGTGAGCGCCCCGGGGCCGGCGCCGGGTCGGCGCCGCGGTGGAGCTGGGGTGTGGGTGTGCGGTGTTGCGTCCCACGATTGTGACACCAATACTGTCACTGTCGTCAAGACAGTCCAGGACAGGGTCGGGAGACACCGTTGAGCGAGATCGCCGGCATCGACGAGGTGCGTGAGGCGGGCGAGCCCGCTCGCCGGGCCCCCGAGACCTTGCTGACCCTCGACGAGCTGACCGCGCGGGTGGGCCTGAGCGTGCGCAACATTCGCTTCTACACCACCCGCGGCCTCGTGCCGCCGCCGATCAGGCGCGGCCGCTCGGGCTACTACTCCCCCGACCACGTCGCCCGGCTCGAGCTCGTGCAGGAGCTGCAGGCGCACGG
>JBFJKO010000378.1:0-2945 GCA_041634935.1 Nocardioides sp. | reverse complement strand
GACGTGCTGACGACCGGTGCGACCCTGGGTGAGGCGCAGCGCGCGCTGAACGCGGTCGGACTGCCGGTGCGGGCGCACGCCTGCGTGGCGGCCACGCCGCGGCGTCGGGGCGAGTCGACGAGGGCACCCCCGGGGGTTTCATGGTGAAAGTTCAGGCGGTTCGCTTTCGTCCGGAGCCGGACCGCACTAACGTCACGTCATGGAGTCCGTCCGGGTCCGTGGTTGCGTCACCCCCTCCGTGGGTGGCAAGCCGATGCCAGTCGCAGGCGAAACGGTCCACGTAAGAGCGTGCACCGGGGTCCGCCCCGGTGCGGTTCGATCACGGTGCGGCTTAGAGGTAAGTCCTGCCGCTCTCCGGCCGTCAGACACGGCCACACCTCCGGGGCCCGCAAGGGTGAGGGCGAGAAGGCCAGTAGTGGCGCCAGAGATGGCTGATGAGCTGCGAACGCCTCCGCAGGCGGTTGTGGGGTCGAAGACCAGGTCGGCCGGGCGGACTCCTCTGCTCAACCAAGGAAACCAACTGCAAGCGGGAGGTTCACGATGGATGTTGTCGTCACCGGGCGTCACTGTGAGATCAGCGAGTCGTTCAGGACTCATGCGGCCGAGAAGCTGAGCAAGCTCGAGAAGCACGACCACCGGATCATCCGGGTCCACGTCGAGGTCGACAGCGAACCCAACCCCCGCCAGCACGACAAGTCCGTCCACGTCGAGCTCACCGCCTTCTCCAAGGGCCCGGTGATCCGGGCGGAGGCCGCAGCCGACCACCAGATGGCGGCCCTCGACCTCGCGCTCGACAAGATGGCCACGCAGATGCGGCGGGCCTCCGACCGTCGTCGGGTCCACCACGGCCGCCGCTCGCCCGTCTCCGTCGGGCAGGCGCTCGCCGAGATGGAGGTCATCGAGGAGGAGCCGAGCGACGACGTCGAGGTGCAGCAGCGCAAGGTCGGCCCGATCGAGGTGACCGGCGACGGCCCGCTGGTCGTGCGCGAGAAGACCCACCCGGCGTCCGCGATGACGCTCGACCAGGCGCTGTACGAGATGGAGCTCGTCGGTCACGACTTCTACCTCTTCGTCGACAAGGAGAGCGAGCGTCCCTCGGTGGTCTACCGCCGCCGCGGCTACGACTACGGCGTGATCTCCCTCGACCTCGAGGGCTGAGACGCCGCCCGGGCGGCCCGGCCGCCCACAGAGCACAGCAAGCACGCACCGCCCCGGCTCGGAGGTTCGCTCCGACCGGGGCGGTGTCGCGTCCACCACGTTCCCGCCCGTTCGACCGAACGTGACATGATCGACACGTGGCAGACTCAGGGCAGACCCGTCAGAACAGCCGAGAGCCGATCCGTGTGCTCGTGGTCGACGACCAGGAGCTCTTCCGTCGGGGCCTGACGATGCTCCTCGCGGTGGAGCCCGGGCTCGAGGTCGTGGGTGAGGCCGGCGACGGCGCCGAGGGCGCGACGCTCGCCGAGAGCGCGGCCCCCGACGTGATCCTCCTCGACGTCCGGATGCCGAAGAAGTCCGGCATCGAGGCGTGCCTGGCGATCAAGGAGTCCGTGCCGTCGGCCAAGATCATCATGCTGACGGTCTCCGACGAGGAGGCCGACCTCTACGAGGCCGTCAAGAGCGGTGCCTCGGGCTACCTGCTCAAGGACTCCTCGATCGAGGAGGTCGCCCAGGCGATCCGCGTCGTCGCCGACGGGCAGTCGCTCATCAGCCCGTCGATGGCGATCAAGCTCATCGACGAGTTCAAGCAGATGTCCAAGCCCGAGCGCGACACCGGCCCGGCCCTGCGCCTGACCGAGCGCGAGCTCGACGTCCTCCGGCTGGTGGCCCAGGGCCACAGCAACAAGGAGATCGCGGCGCGACTCTTCATCTCCGAGAACACCGTCAAGAACCACGTGCGCAACATGCTCGAGAAGCTCCAGCTCCACTCGCGCATGGAGGCCGTCATGTACGCCGTGCGCGAGAACTTGCTCGAGCTGCCGTAGGTCCGAACTCGTTCGGGCCTACGACAGCTCGGGCAAGTCGAGCGGCGATCAAGCGAGCAGCCGGGCGCGAGGCGCGAGCGCGCGGCGTCGCGAGACGAGGTCGAGTAGCCCTGCGGCCGAGGAACGAGGTCGCACAAGGGCGTATCGAAACCCAGTGAGACGGGAGACAACCGTGACCAACGGCCGTCGTACGACCCAGTTCCTCACCAAGCCCCAGGCCCGCCGCATCGCCCTGGCCGCCCAGGGCTTCCTCGACAAGCCCCACGACCCGCCGACGATGCGCACCCTGACCCGCACGGTCAGCCGCACCGGGGTCCTCCAGGTCGACTCGGTCAACGTCCTCCAGCGCGCCCACTTCATGCCGCTCTACTCGCGGATGGGCCCCTACGACACCGGCCTCCTCGAGCGGGCGTCGTCCGGGCGGGCCCAGCGGCGACTGGTGGAGTACTGGGCCCACGTGCAGGCCTTCATGCCCGTCGAGCTCTGGCCGGCGATGGCGCACCGACGCGAGGCCTACCGCGCCGGACGGGGCAAGTGGTGGCTGGTCGCCGACGACGACGCGCTGCGCACCCGCCTGATGCAGGAGATCGCCGTCCGGGGTGCCTGCACCGCGAAGGAGCTCGACGACGGCGCCCCGCGCAGCACCGAGCACTGGGGCTGGAACTGGTCGCGGGCGCGTCGGATGCTCGACTACCTCTTCACCTGCGGCGACCTGGCCATCGCCGGGCGGACGTCGTCCTTCGAGGTCCGCTACGACCTTCCCGAGCGGGTGCTGCCCGACCACGTGCTGGCCATGCCCACCCCGAGCAAGGCGGAGGCGCACCTCGAGCTCGTGCGACGGGCCGCCGTCTCGCACGGGGTCGCGAGCGTGCGGTGCCTGGCCGACTACTACCGGATGCGCACCGACGAGACGGTCGCCGCCGTCCGCACCCTGGTCGAGACCGGCGAGCTCGAGCCGGT
>JBFJKO010000377.1:0-2981 GCA_041634935.1 Nocardioides sp. | reverse complement strand
GGACGCCGCGGACGGTGGCCGAGGGCGCCTCGCCCGCCATCTCGCCCGACGGAAGGACAGTCGCCTTCCTCCAGGGCGGACAGGTCTTCGCGGGCTACTGGAAGAACCCCGACTCCACCGCCGAGGTCCTCGAGGCCGACGGCTGGTTCCACACCGGCGACGTCGGCGAGGTCGACGACGAGGGCTTCGTCAAGATCACCGGTCGCAAGAAGGAGATCCTGGTCACCGCGGGTGGCAAGAACGTCGCCCCCGCCGTCCTCGAGGACCGCCTGCGCGCTCACGCCCTGGTCAGCCAGGCGCTCGTGGTGGGCGACCGGCAGCCCTTCATCGCCGCGCTGGTCACCCTCGACCAGGAGTCCTTCCCGCAGTGGGCGAAGACCCACCACAAGACCGGCTCGATCGCCGACCTGGTCGACGACCCCGACCTCCGGGCCGAGATCCAGCGCGCGGTCGACGACGCCAACAGCGCGGTCTCGAAGGCCGAGTCGATCCGCAAGTTCCAGATCCTCGCCGACGACTGGACCGAGGAGGGCGGCCAGCTGACGCCGAGCCTCAAGCTCAAGCGCAACGTCGTCCTGCGGGAGTGCCGCGACGACATCGCCGCGCTCTACCGCTGACCTCTCGCCCGCCCGCGCCGTCCCCCCGCAGTCCCTCCCCGTGCCTCGGCACACCCCGGAGCGGCGTCCCACGATCCGGCGATAATTCCGCGGATCGTGTCCGTGCAGCCGCGAGGCTCCCTAGAGTGAGGTCGTACGACCCCCCCGGGCCGGTGCTCCGGGACGCCGTGGGGGACTCGAGAGTGAGGGATCTACCAGCATGGACCGACGCAGGATTCTCCTCGTGGTGGCAGTCATCGTCGCCGCGCTCGGGGCAGGTCTCGTCTTCATCTACGCCCAGGACGCCGAGGACCGGGCCGCGGAGAAGCTCGAGACCCAGAACGTGCTGGTCGCGACTCAGCTGATCTCACCCGGTGAGTCCGCCTCCGATGCCGCCAACGCCGGCAAGCTGCTGAGCAAGGCCGTGCCGCGCGACGAGCTGATCGTGGGCTCGACCAACGAGGGGAGCGACTTCACCTCGACGGTCGCGCTGACCACGATCTACCCGGGCGAGCAGCTGCTCACCCAGAAGTTCGGCTCGATCGACCAGGTGGCCGCCGAGACCGGCCTGGTCGTGCCCGAGGGCCTCACGGCCACGGCGATCACGCTCGACGACACCTCGCGCATCAGCGGGTTCACCCCCGCCGGCACCCGGGTCGGGGTCTTCATCACCGGGACCTTCGCCGGCTCCGCCGAGCCCGAGGTCCGCGTGCTGTTCAAGGAGGTGCTGATCCTCGCCAACGGTCTGGTGACCGTGGCCCCGCAGGTCGGTCCCGATGGCCAGCCGGTCGTCAGTGCCGACAGCGCGGCGCTGAGCCAGTACGTCCTCGCGCTCACCGCACGTGATGCGGCCAAGCTCAAGCTGGCCCAGGACCTCGGCGACATCAGCCTGGTCCTCCTCCCGCCGGACACCCCGCTGAAGATCGGTGACCCCGTCACCCCCGGCGACATCTTCGAGGGGTAGCACTCACCCATGCCCGTACTCGTCGAACCCGACCACCCCACGGTGACGTCGCTGCTCAAGGCGATGCCGCCGGGGGCCCACGGCGTCAGCAGCATCGACCGCCTGCGTGCGTGGCTCGACCAGCACCCCGACGAGTACGTCGTGGTGCTCGGCCCGGACCTCGACCTCGACGACGCGTTGAAGATCGCCGAGGACCTCCGCGCGACCAAGCCCACGGTGAGCGTCATCCTCGTCGTGACAGCGCTCGACACCCAGGTGCTCACACGCGCGATGAAGGCGGGGGCCCGCGACGTCGTCCAGGCCGACGACACCGAGGCCGTCGCGGCCGCGGTGCGCCAGGCGCACCAGCTGTTCGTGGCCCTGCGCGGCCCGTCCGGAGCCACGAGCGCGGGAAAGGTCATCACGGTCTTCTCCCCCAAGGGCGGGGTCGGCAAGACGACCATGGCGGTCAACCTGTCGCTCGCGCTGTGCAACGGCGGGGCGCGCAAGGTCTGCCTGGTCGACCTCGACCTCGCGTTCGGCGACGTGGCGATCACGATGCAGCTCTTCCCCACGCACTCCATCGAGCAGGCCATCGGCTCCGAGGAGACCCTCGACCTGCCGATGGTCGAGGGGCTCCTCACCCGTCACCAGGACTCGATGATGGTGCTGGCCGCGCCCCCGCACCCCGACATCCGCGAGCGCGTCACCCCCGCCCTGGTGTCCAAGCTGCTGCGCACGCTCCGCGAGGGCTACGACTACGTCGTGGTCGACACCGCCCCGGCCTTCGACGACCAGGTCCTGACCGCCCTCGACGAGACCGACGAGTGCGTGCTCGTGGCGACGCTCGACGTGCCCACGCTCAAGAACGTCAAGGTGGCCCTCGAGACCCTCGAGATGCTCGACATCGCCAGCGGTCACCGCCACCTGCTCCTCAACCGCGCCGACGACGCCGTGGGCATCAGCAGTGACAAGGTCGAGGCGATCCTGGGCATGTCGGTGTCGGCCGCGGTGGCCAGCTCGATCGACATCGCCGCCGCGACCAACGCCGGGACCCCGATCGTGATCGACCAGCCCCAGCACGGTGCCAGCGCCGCCATCATCCGCCTCGCGGCGCTCCTGACCGGTGAGGAGGCCACCGCGCCGTCCCCCGGCGAGCAGACCCGCGCCGAGGAGCCCGTCGACAAGGGACGCCGGATGTTCCGTCGCAAGAAGGAGACACCGTCGTGAGCACCCTGTCCGAACGCCTCGAGGCGGCTCGCCGGGCCGCCCAGCAGCAGGAGGCCGCCGCGGCCGAGGCCGCCTCCGGTCCGGACGGCGCTGCCACCACCGCCGACCAGCCGCAGTCCGCAGCGCCCGCGACCCCGGCCGGCCAGGCCGCGCCGGACGCAGCGGCACCGGCCGGCGACGCCGGCGCACGCGCACCCCACGCCGCCGCGCCG
>JBFJKO010000376.1:0-3002 GCA_041634935.1 Nocardioides sp. | reverse complement strand
GGGCAGGAGTCGGTGCGCGACCTCGTCGTCGAGGGCTCGGGCCACTACGTGATCGGTGGCGCCGACGTGGCCGCCGAGCTCGACACCAAGCGCGCGATCAAGCAGGGCACCGAGCTCGTCGCCTCCCTCTGACCACCACCGACCCTCGCCGAGTTGGCGCGTGGACGCGCCGACTCGGCGTCGGGGCGGGTCGGGGCGTGGCGGGGTGTCCTAGCCTCGGACGCATGAGCGAGTCACTGGTGCGCGACCTCACCGACGAGGAGTGCCGCGCGGCGCTCGTGTGCAAGTGGGGCGAGGTGGAGTCCGACGTGCTGCCTGCCTGGGTGGCCGAGATGGACTACGCCGTCGCCGAGCCGATCACCGAGGCCCTGCACCGCGCGATCGACGCCGGCCTGACCGGCTACCCCGCGCTCGGGGGCGGTGGCCGGCTGGGTGAGGCGTACGCCGGGTTCGCCAAGCGCCAGTTCGGCCACGAGGTCGACCCCTCCCACGTGCTCCCCACGGTCGACGTCACCGCGGGGGTCCGCCTGGCACTGGACGTCGCCGCCCGTCCCGGCGGCCTCGTCATGCCGGTGCCCGGCTACAGCCCGCAGCTGGCGATGGCCGAGATCACCGGCCGCGAGCGGCTCGACCTCGTCGTCGACCCCGACGCCGAGCGGGCCGAGCTCGACCTCGACCGGCTCGACCGACACTTCCGCGACGGCGCCGCTGCGCTCCTGCTCACCCAGCCGCACAACCCGTGGGGCCGCGCGTTCACCCGCGCCGAGCTCGAGGGCGTGCGCGACGTCGTCACCCGCCACGGCGGGCTCGTCGTCTCCGACGAGATCCACGCACCGCTCGTGCTCGACGGTGCCGAGCACGTGCCCTACCTCGCGGTCGAGGGCACCGCGGAGCACACGGTCGCGGTCGTCGCCGCCTCGAAGGCGTTCAACATCGCCGGCCTCAAGTGCGCTCAGCTCGTCGCCACCGACCCGCACCTGTCGACCGTGCTCGCAGCCGCCCCGGTCGCCCGCAACGACTCCTGGTCGGTGCTGGGCGTCGAGGCCGCCGTCGCGGCCTACACCCAGGGCGACGCGTGGCTCGCCGACCTGCGCACCCGACTCACCGCGCAGCGCGACCTGCTCACCCGCCTCCTCGCCACCCACCTCCCCCGGGCCCGGATGCGGCCGCTCGAGGCGACGTACCTCGCCTGGATCGACCTCCGCGCCTACGGCTACGACGACCCGGCGGCCGTGGCGCTCGAGCGTCGGAGGGTGCGGGTCGCGGCCGGGCACGACTACCACCCGGGGCTGCCCGGGCACGTGCGCCTCAACATCGCCACCAGCCCGGAACGGCTCACCGAGGCGGTCATCCGGCTCAGCGGGGCCCTCGCCGAGGCCCCCACCGACCTGGGCGCCTGACGCCCGTCGGCCTCAGGAGTCGCGCTGGAGCCGGCGCAGCACGCGGGCCATGCCGCGCACGCGGTCCTGCTCCTCGCGCAGACGCGCCTCGGCCCGCGCCTCCGCGGCCACCGAGCGGGCCTCCAGCGCAGCCGCGGCCGCCTCGGCGGTGGCGGCGTCCAGCTGGGCGCGCAGCTCGACGTGCTGCATCGCCATGCCGGTGAGCCCGGCCAGCGCCGCCTCGAGCAGCTCCTCGGCGGGCAGCCCCTCGGGACTCACGAACGGCTTCGTCGTGGCGCGCGGACGCAGGTCCTCGAGGTCACCGACGACCTCGACCCCGAGCTCGACGAGCTCCTGGATGAGCTCCTCGGCACGGGCCTCGGCCCACGCGCGGTGCTGCGGCGGGAGCGTCAGCCCCGCCTCCTCGCCCCGGCGCAGCGACAACGAGTGGCGCGAGAGCGCGTGGTTGATCGTCCTCTTGTAGTCGATCATCGGGAGGTCACCCACCGGCTCCGCGGCGTTGAGCCGCCGCATCACCTCGGCCGAGGCCGCGCCCAGCGACTCGTGGCTCACGCTCCCGGGGCGGGTGCGGGAGACATCGAGGTCGCAGGCCCGGCAGAAGCGCCGCCACAGCTCGTCGGGGTCTCCCCCGGACGGCGGCACGGTCACCAGCCGCACCTGCTCGTGCGGCAGCCGGTCGAGGTAGCGGCGCAGGATCCTCGGCGAGTTCTGACGACGCCAGAAGTGACCGGCGGCCTCCGAGGTGAGGCCCGGGTCGCTCACCCCGGCGACCGCGTCGGCGTACTCGCCGAGCGTCCAGGTGAAGCGCTGACGCACCGAGCTCTGCCACTGCGCCGGCACCGACCTGGCCAGGTCACGGGCGGTCAGGACGACCTCGATGCGCGCGCCGGGGAACGACTCGACCAACGCGTCCCACTGCGCCTGGTTGGCCTTGTGGAGGTGCTCGCTGGAGATCACCGCCGAGCGGCCCTCCCAGGCGTTGACCTCGTCGGTCAGGCGCACCCAGCCGGACGGGAGGTCGCCGTGGGAGGGCTTCCACTTGAGCAGGTCGCCGATCCACTTGCCGACGATGGCCCGCGAGCGTCCGGGCAGCAGGACGCCGTCGGCGGCGAGCGCCTCGCGGTTGTCCCACAGCGAGTCCTGCAGGTAGGTCGACCCGGTCTTGGGCGAACCGATGTGCAGGTAGACGACGGCCGGAGCCATGAGCGCCCTTTCGCGTGGGAGGCCGGAGGAGGTCCGGTCACGATAACGGAGGGCCCGGGGCAGGCGTGCCGCCGTCTCCGGGCGTCGGGACGTGACGCGGGTCGGGCTCGAGGAGCCGGCTGGGCCGGAAGCCCGGCCACGTGGCCCGGGTGCGGCTGGGGTCGAGGAGGTAGTCGGCGTCGACCTGCCAGGTGTGGCCGGTCGGGTTGCGGCGCAGCACGTAGCCGAGGCCGTGCGTGCGGTAGATCGCCCCACCGGCCGCGAGGACCGAGCCGATGAGCTGGGCGTCGACGTACTTCTTGACCGCCCGGAAGCCGCCGACCTCGCGCAGCACGGAGCGGTCGAGCAGCATCGTGCCGCCGGCGACGAAGCGCGCGTGGACCTCGACGGGGTGGCCGG
>JBFJKO010000375.1:0-3051 GCA_041634935.1 Nocardioides sp. | reverse complement strand
TGGGAGGACCGGCTCGACGACCTGTAGGCGGGTGGGTGGCCGGTCGTGGTGGCGGTCGGCGCTCGGCTCACCGGGTCTCGGCACGCCGGTCACGACCTCGCAGGCTCGGTCGTGCGGCTTGCTCGACCACCGACGATCCCCGCGACCTCGTTCCTCGGTCTCGGGGATCAGGCGTGTCCGTCGAACATCGACGTGACGGAGCCGTCCTCGAACACCTCGCGGATCGCGCGCGCCACCAGCGGGGCGATCGAGAGCGTGGTGAGCTTGTCGAACTCCTTCTCGGGCTCGAGCGGCAGGGTGTTGGTGATGACGATCTCGGTGGCCGGGGAGTTCTTCAGGCGCTCGACGGCCGGGTCGGAGAGCAGGGCGTGCGTGGCGGCGATGATGACGCCGGCAGCACCTTCCTCCATCAGCGCGTCGGCGGCCTTCACGATCGTGCCGCCGGTGTCGATCATGTCGTCGACCAGCACGCACATGCGGTCCTTGACGTCACCCACGACGCGGTTGGCGACGGTCTCGTTCGGGCGGTCGGTGCGCCGCGACTTGTGGATGAAGGCCAGCGGGGCGCCACCGAGGCGGGCCGACCAGCGCTCGGCGACCTTGATGCGGCCGGCGTCCGGCGAGACGACGGCGAGCGCCTGGCCGCCGTACTTGCCCTTGACGTAGTCGGCGAGCACGGGCAGCGCCATCAGGTGGTCGACGGGGCCGTCGAAGAAGCCCTGGATCTGGTCGGCGTGGAGGTCGACGCAGATGAGGCGGTCGGCGCCGGCGGTCTTGAAGAGGTCGGCGATCAGACGGGCCGAGATCGGCTCGCGGCCGCGGTGCTTCTTGTCCTGGCGGGCGTAGCCGTAGAACGGCATCACGACCGTGATGCGCTTGGCCGAGGCACGCTTGAGCGCGTCGACCATGATCAGGTGCTCCATGATCCACTCGTTGATCGGCGCGGTGTGGCTCTGCAGCACGAACGCGTCGCAGCCGCGCACCGACTCCTCGTAGCGCACGTAGATCTCGGAGTTGGCGAACTCGTAGGCCGAGGTCGGCACGAGCGGAGTGCCGAGGAGGTCGCTCACCTCCGTGGCCAGCGTGGGGTGCGCCCGTCCGGTGAAGACCATCAGGTTCTTCTCGGTGGTCTTCTGGATGCCCGTCACGGGTTTCTCCTGGGTGTCGCCGGGGTGAACAGCGCTCAGTCTCGCCTATCCGAGGCCTCGGGGGACACCCCGGGGTCGTCTTCGTGAGACACCTCACGCGGCGCCGGCTCGACCGCACCCGCGGCCCCGGCCGCCGCTGCCTGCGCGGTTCCCGAGCGGCGGCGCAGCACCCAGCCGAGGATGGTGCGCTGCGGCCCCGCGCTCACCGCCAGTGCCCCCGGCGGCACGTCGCGCCGTACGACGGTGCCGGCGCCGGTGGCGGCTCCGTCACCGACCTCGACCGGTGCCACGAAGGTGTTGTTGGAGGCGGTTCGGGCGTGCTTGCCGATGACGGTGCGGTGCTTGGCGACGCCGTCGTAGTTGGCGAAGATCGTGCCGGCGCCGATGTTGGTGCCCTCGCCGATCTCGGCGTCCCCGACGTAGGACAGGTGCGGCACCTTCGCGCCGTCGCCGATGTCGGCGTTCTTGGTCTCGACGAAGCCGCCGATCTTGCCGCCGACGCCGAGGCGGGTGCCGGGACGCAGGTAGGAGTAGGGGCCGACCGAGGCGCGGGCGCCGATGGCGGCGAGCTCGGCGTGCACCCGCACGACCTGGGCGCCCTCCCCGACCTCGCAGTCCTTGAGGGTGGTGTCGGGGCCGACGACGGCGTCCTCGCCGATCACGGTGGCTCCGAGCAGCTGGGTGCCGGGCAGGATCGTGACGTCACGCGCGAGCACGACGTCGGAGTCGATCCAGGTGGTGGCGGGATCGATGACGGTGACGCCTTCGCGCATCCAGCGCGTGACGATGCGGCCGTTGAGCTCGCGGCCGAGGTCGGCGAGCTGCACCCGGTCGTTGGCGCCCTCGGTCTGCATGACGTCGTCGATCGGGTAGGCGCCGACCGTGAGACCGGCGTCGCGGGCCAGCTGCACGGTGTCGGTGAGGTAGTACTCACCTCCTGCGTTGTCGTTGCCGATGCGCGGCAGCGCGTCGGCGAGGAACTCGGCGTCGAAGGCGAGGATGCCCGAGTTGATCTCGGAGATCTCGCGCTGGTCGCGGGTGGCGTCCTTCTCCTCGACGATGGCCAGCACGTCGCCGACCTCGTCGCGCACGACACGGCCGTAGCCGTGCGGCTTGGCGACGATGCCGCTGAGGATGCTCACCGCGCACTGGGCGGCCTCGTGCTCGGCCGCGAAGGCCCGCAGCGACTCACCGGTCAGCAGCGGGGTGTCGCCGTACGCGACGACGACCGTTCCCTGCATCGGGGCGTCGGGAACGGCGCGGGTGAGCGCCTCGACGGCGATCCGGACGGCGTGACCGGTGCCCTGCTGCTCCTCCTGGACCGCGAGCACCGCGTCAGGGAGCATCTCGGCGATGTGCGGGGCGACCTGGTCGCGCTGGTGGCCGACGACCGCGACGACCCGGTCGGGCTTCATCGCCTGCACGGCGACGAGGACGTGGCCGATCATGCTGCGCCCGGCGATCGGGTGCAGCACCTTCATCGTCTTGGAACGCATGCGGGTGCCGCCGCCGGCGGCGAGGACGATGACGGTCAGGTTGGTGCTCACACAGGCTCCTCGAGATGGGGATGGAGTCGAGCGGCTCCCGTCCGGGGCCACACCTTACCCATCCCTCGTGGTGGCGTCGGGCCGTCAGGCCCCGGCCGACGTGGTGCCGACCGGCAGCGCGGTGACGACGACGTTGCTGAGGTAGACCTCGCCGTTGAAGTCCTCGCAGGTGATGACGACGAGTCGTCCGGGACTGGTCTGGCTGAAGAGCTCGGTGGCCTCCTGCGCGACCGTGCCCTTGGAGAAGATGCGGACGTCGCTCACGCGGTAGTCGATGCTCCCGTCGGCGGTCTCGATGGACATCCGGTCGCCCTCCTCGAGGGTCTCCAGGTCCTGGAGGGCACCGCCGCCGCGGC
>JBFJKO010000374.1:0-3195 GCA_041634935.1 Nocardioides sp. | reverse complement strand
TAGCAATGAGTTGCTAGATCGATTTGTCGACTTATTGCTGAAGCGAGAGGTCAGGCGGATCCGCTCTCCCGGTCGATCACGTCGACGATCCGGCGGAGGTCCTCCAGGGTCGCGAACTCGACGGTGATCTTCCCCTTGCGCTGGCCGAGGTCGACCTTCACCCGGGTCTCGAGGCGGTCCGAGAGCCGCTCGGCGATGTCGGCCAGGCCCGGCGCCGAGGGACGACGCCGCTGGGTGCGCGTCTCAGGGCGTCCGGCGTCACCGACGGCCACGATCTCCTCGAGAGCGCGGACGCTGATGCCCTCGGCCACGACGCGGCCGGCCAGGCGGTCCTGGATCTCGGCGTCCGCGACGCTCAGCAGCGCGCGGGCGTGACCCGCCGACAGGACACCGGCGGCGACCCGGCGCTGGACGGCCGGGCTGAGCTTGAGCAGCCGCAACGTGTTGCTGATCTGAGGACGCGAGCGACCGATGCGCCCGGCGAGCTCCTCGTGGGTGCACCCGAAGTCCTCGAGCAGCTGGGCGTAGGCCGACGCCTCCTCGAGCGGGTTGAGCTGACTGCGGTGCAGGTTCTCCAGCAGCGCGTCCCGCAGCATGTCGACGTCGTCGGTCTGTCGCACGATCGCCGGGATCGACGTGAGACCGGCCGCCTGCGAGGCGCGCCACCGACGCTCACCCATGATCAGCTCGTAGGCGGTCTCCCCACCGGCGCCGTCCGTGCCGGCACCGGTCGAGCGCACGACGATCGGCTGCAGGAGACCGACCTCGGAGATCGAGTGCACCAGCTCGGCCATCGCCTCCTCGTCGAAGACCTGACGCGGCTGGACGGCGTTCGGGGTGATCGAGGCGATCGGGAGCTCGGCGAAGTAGGCACCGTCGACCTGCACCAGGGTGGGTCCACCCGCAGCCCGCCCTCCCGAGGGCCCCGAGGGCTCTGAGGGGCCCGAGGCGCCGGATGAGCCAGGAACAGTGCTGGTGGAAGCATCCTCAGCCCTCTGGGGTGCCGCGTCGGCCCCGTCCGAGCGGACCCGGGCGTCCTGAGGGACCTGGGGAGCGGTGGGAATCAGTGATCCGAGGCCGCGACCGAGGCCGCGACGCTGGGGAGCGCCGGCGTTCATGCGCGCACCCCCCGCACGGCGATCTCGCGGGCGGCTTCGAAGTAGCTCAGGGCGCCGGGCGAGCCCGGGTCGTAGGTCATCACGGTCTGACCGTACGACGGCGCCTCGGACACGCGCACGGAGCGTGGGATCGCGGTGCGCAGGACCTGGTCGCCGAAGTGGTCGCGCACCTCCTGGGCGACCCCGGCGGCCAGGCGGGTCCGGGCGTCGAACATCGTGACCAGGATCGTGGACACGGCGAGCTGGGGGTTGAGGTGGGCACGCACCATGTCGACGGTCTCGAGCAGCTGACCCAGTCCCTCCAGCGCGTAGTACTCAGCCTGGATCGGGATCATCATCTCGTCACCGGCCACCAGGGCGTTGAGGGTGAGCAGCCCGAGCGACGGCGGGCAGTCGATGAAGACGTAGTCGAACCGCTCCTCCCCCACCTCCGCCGCGGTGCCGACCCATGGGTGCCCGAGGATCGCCTTGCGCAGGCGGCCCTCCCGGGCGACCACGCTCACCAGCTCGATCTCCGCGCCGGCCAGGTCGATCGTCGCCGGGACGACGTACAGGCCCTCGAGGTCGGGGCAGGCGGTGATGACCTCTTCCAGCGGTTGGCCGTCGACCAGGGCATCGTAGGTCGACGGCACGCCGCGGTGGTGGTCGACGCTCAAGGCGGTCGAGGCGTTGCCCTGCGGGTCGAGGTCGATCACGAGCACGCGCTGACCGAGCTGGGCGAGCGCGGCTGCGACGTTCACCGTGGACGTCGTCTTGCCGACGCCGCCCTTCTGGTTCGCCACCACCATCACCCGGGTCGCGTCGGGGCGCTCGAAGGACGCCGCCGACCGAGACGTGTCCTGCCGGGCCAGCACGCTGTGCTGTGCTGCCCGGGCCAGGGGGGTCGCTTCGGCGTCGTAGCCGTCGCCGTAGGCGGCGAGATCGCCGGCGGTTCGGATGGGCACGTCTGACTCCGTTTCACGTGGAACATCCCCGACAGTGCCGTCCGTCCCTGTTTCACGTGAAACAGCGGCCGGGGCCTTGGGGCTTCCAGGACCGTTCTGTAGAAATTCACTCTCGCCCGGCGGGGAGCCGCCAGGTGAGTCCTCACTTGCCATGGGGACGGCGGTTCTTCCTCCGGGACGAGCCCGAGCGCGAAGCGCCTCGCGGCGCCCGAGGTCCGAACGATACCGACGACGGGTCGCTCCAGGCGATGCGAACCACCCAGGTGCCCTCGGGAACCCGATCCGAGCCCACCTCGGCGACTCGCGCGGGAGCGCACCCGAGCCGCGCGAGGTCGTCGGCCGCCTCGGTCACCTCGGCCTCGGCGCTGCCGCCCTTGAGGGCGATCATCTCCCCGTGCGGCGCGACGAGAGGCATCGACCACTCGACGAGCTTGGGCAGCGCGGCCACGGCTCGTGAGGTGATCACGTCGAACTGTTCCTTGCCGTGCAGGGCGTCGGCACGGCCGCGGATCACCCGGACGTGCGTCAGCCCCAGCGCCTCGACGACCTCCTCGAGGAACGTGGTGCGACGCAGCAGGGGCTCGACGAGGGTGACCCGCAGGTCCGGACGCGCGATCGCCAGCACGATCCCCGGCAGCCCGGCGCCGGACCCGATGTCACAGACGCTGGCGTCCGGAGCGATCACCTCCTCCAGCACCGCGCAGTTCAGCAGGTGCCGCTCCCACAGCCGAGGGGCCTCGCGCGGCCCGATCAACCCGCGCACGACTCCGTCCGTGGCGAGCAGGCCGGCGTACCGCTCGGCCAGTGGCAGGCGGTCAGCAAACACCCCCCGGGCCTCGGCGGGCGCGGGGGGTGTCGCTGTTTCACGTGAAACCGACGGGTCCGTCATGGTGACTCCGAGGCACTCAGCCCGGCAGGACCACCACGAAGCGGCGGGGCTCGACGCCCTCGCTCTCCGAGGAGAGCCCGGCCTCGGCCACGGCGTCGTGGACGACCTTGCGCTCGAACGGTGACATCGGGTCCAAGGAGACCGGTGCCCCGGACTCCTTGACCTTCGCCACCGTCTCCTGGGCCAGGGCCTCCAGCTCGGTGCGCTTGTCGGCCCGGTAGCCGGCGATGTCCAGCATCAGCCG
>JBFJKO010000373.1:0-3196 GCA_041634935.1 Nocardioides sp. | reverse complement strand
CGTCGACCGCGTGCGGCCAGAAGACCGACGCCTGACCGTCGAAGCGGTAGATCGAGCCCCAGACGTAGGGGATCTTCAGGAAGTAAGCCGCGTCGTTGACCATGTAGCGGGTCGCGAAGTTGTCCGTGCCGTCGACGATCAGGTCGTAGCCCTCGAACACGCCGAGGACGTTGTCGTTGTCGAGCCGCTCGTCGTGGACGACGACGTTGACGTAGGGGTTGGCCTCGTTGATGGCGTCACGCGCCGACTCCGCCTTCGGCCGACCGATGTCGGACTGGCCGTGGATGATCTGGCGCTGCAGGTTGGACTCGTCGACCTCGTCGAACTCGGCGATGCCGATCGTGCCGACTCCGGCGGCGGCGAGGTAGAGCAGGGCGGGGCTGCCGAGGCCGCCGGCGCCGATGACGAGCACCTTGGCGTTCTTGAGGCGCTTCTGCCCGCCCATCCCGACGTCGGGGATGATCAGGTGGCGGCTGTAGCGGCGTACCTCGTCGATGGTCAGCTCATCGGCGGGCTCGACCAGCGCGGGAAAGCTCACGGTGGGTCACTCCTTGTGGTGGCGTACGGGTGGCGGGCAGTAGTGCTCGGTCACCGACGCAACACCCCACGACCACCCCGTGTTCCCGTCCATCGTCGCGCGCCTCGCCGACCCGTGACCGCAGGCGTCCCGTCATCCGGACCCGCGGGTAGGCTCCGCGTGTGCCCAACCTCTCCGCCGACGTCGACGCCGGCCGCCCTCGTGGTGGACGCCTGCCCCGTCGGGAGCGCCGTGCCCAGCTGCTCGACTCCGCCCTCGAGGTCTTCGTGCGGCAGGGCTACCACGCTGCCGCCATGGACGACATCGCCGAGCGCGCCGGCGTCTCCAAGCCGGTGCTCTACCAGCACTTCCCCGGCAAGCTCGACCTCTACCTCGCGCTCCTCGACACCTCCTCGGACGCCATCATCGAGAACTGTCGCCAGGCGCTGGTCTCCACCCACGACAACAAGCAGCGGGTGGGCGCGGCGATCGCGGCCTTCTACGACTACGTGGGCAGCGAGACGGGCGCGTTCCGCCTCGTCTTCGAGTCCGACCTGACCAACGAGCCGCTCGTGCGACAGCACATCGACCGGGTGACCTCCGAGTGCGCCGAGCTCATCGCCGAGGTCATCGGCGACGACACCGGCCTGCCGGCCGAGGCCTCGCACCTGCTCGCCGTCTCCCTGGTGGGAATGGCCCAGGTGAGCGCGCGGTTCTGGCTCACCGAGCAGGGTGGTCTCGATCGCGACCAGGCGGTGGCGCTCGTCTCCGGACTCGCCTGGCGCGGCATCCGCGGCTACCCGCTGACCGACGAGCACTGACGCTCACCCGCCCAACCCACCGGCGTCCTGCCCACGCCGGCTCGACACCGAACCGTCCCAGGTCGCCGCACCCGCGGCGCCGCCGTACGACCAACGAAGGAGACTGACCGTGGAGGTCAAGATCGGCATCCAGCACGCCCCCCGCGAGCTCGTCGTGGAGACTGACGAGACCGCTGACTCGGTCGAGAAGATGCTCGCCGACGCCGTCGGCGCCGACGGTGTCCTCGCCCTCACCGACACCAAGGGCCGCCGCGTCGTCGTGCCGGCCTCGAAGGTCGCCTACCTCGAGATCGGCAGCAGCACCGTGGGAGCGGTCGGCTTCCGCAGCTGACCCCACGGGCCGGGGCCTCAGCCACTCTGACGACAACGACTCAGCGGGGCCCCGGCACCCGGTGTGGCGCTCTCACGCCTCGGAGTCGGCGCCGCGTTCCGCGGGCACCTCCCCAGCGCGGGCTCCCAGGGGCCGACGACCAGGGTCAGGCGTCGAGCCCGAGCTCGCCCATCCGCTCGAGGTGGCGCTCGGTGAGCCGGGTGAACATCCGGCCCAGGGCGGCGAGGTCGAGTCCGGGCCGGTCGACGCCGCCCGTGAGCAGCGCGGTCAGGGAGTCGCGATCGGCCGCGACGCGCTGGGCCTGCGTGAGCGCCTCGCCCATCAGTCGCCGCCCCCACAGCGCCAGACGGCCGCCCAGCGGCGGGTCGGCCGCGATCAGCTCGCGCACCCGGGTCACCACGAAGGCCGCGTGCTCGCTGTCCTCGTCGAGCGAGGCGATCACCAGCTCACGGGTCTGGGGGTCGAGGAAGGCCGCGATCTCGCGGTAGAAGTCGTTGGCGAGGCCGTCGCCGACGAACGCCTTGACCAGGCCCTCGAGCCAGTCGGACGGCGCGGTGTGGCGGTGGAAGGAGTCCAGGGCGGTGCGGAAGGGCGCCATCGCCTCGAACGGGTCCGCTCCCAGCTGGCTGATCCGCTCGTGCAGCGGCGCCACCTTGGTGAGCTCGACGCTGGCCATCGTGGCCAGGGCCAGCTTGTCCTGGAGGGTCGGGGCGAGCTTGGCGTCCTCGGCCAGCCGCTCGAACGCGGAGATCTCGCCGTAGGAGATCACCCCGAGCAGGTCGACCACCGACTCCCGGTATGCGGGATCGGCGAGCGCCTCGTTGGCCTCGAAACCGGCCGTCGCTCCTGCGGGGGGCGTCGCCGTCGGCGCGCTGGATTCAGCCATGCTCGCACCCTACCGATACCCTGGACCCACGAGTGGCCGCCCTCTGCGGCGCCATCCGGTGCCCATCCAGGCCGGCCCTCGCTGCATGTGCGCGGTCGACGCGGTCGGCCGCACAGCTCCGATGTACTCACTCGGCTGTCCGGCTGAACTGACCAAGACCGACGAAAGCGACCTACGTGACCGACTCCGATCTCACGACCACGCCCACCCAGGGCGACGACATCACCGTCCCCGCCGACGTGC
Source organism: Nocardioides sp. (assembly GCA_041634935.1). Classification (GTDB taxonomy): domain Bacteria; phylum Actinomycetota; class Actinomycetes; order Propionibacteriales; family Nocardioidaceae; genus Nocardioides. The sequence goes on along the minus strand of JBFJKO010000373.1, from coordinate 398 downwards.
CCGAGCCCGTCGCGGCCACCACCTTCCGCGACCTCGGCGTCCACCCCGAGATCTGCGAGGCCCTCGAGCGCGGCGGCATCACCACCCCGTTCGCCATCCAGGAGATGACCCTCTCGGTCGCGCTCCTCGGCACCGACCTCATCGGTCAGGCGCGCACCGGCACCGGCAAGACCCTCGCGTTCGGCATCCCGGTGATCCAGCGCAGCGTCTCGCCGCGCGACCCCGACTACGTCGACCTGCCCCAGGGCAAGCCGCAAGCCCTGATCGTGGCCCCGACGCGCGAGCTCGCGCTCCAGGTCTCCTCCGACATGGAGCTGGCCAGCAAGGACCGCGGACTGCGCGTCCTGACCGTCTACGGCGGCGTCGGCTACGACGGCCAGCTCGACGCCCTCGAGGCG
>JBFJKO010000372.1:0-3196 GCA_041634935.1 Nocardioides sp. | reverse complement strand
GTCGCCGGAGCCGAGCCCGTCCCCGGAGCCGAGCCCGTCCCCGTCGCCGGAGCCGAGCCCGTCCCCGGAGCCGAGCCCGTCCCCGTCCCCGTCGCCGGAGCCGAGCCCGTCCCCGTCTCCGGAGCCGAGCCCGTCCCCGTCGCCCGAGCCGAGCCCGTCGCCGACCCCGACCCCGACGCCGGCAGCCGCACCGGACACGTCGATCAGCAGCGGTCCGGCACGGGGCAAGTTCGTGGTGGGACGCAAGGCCTCCTACGTCTTCGACTCCTCCCAGTCCGGGTCGACCTTCGAGTGCACCATCGACGGCTCCGACGTCCCGTGCGCGACCAAGAGCCTCGTGCTCCGCAAGCTGAAGCCGGGTGACCACGTCTTCACCGTCGCGGCGCGCAACGGTGACGGGGTCGTGGACGCCACGCCCGCCAGGGCTCGCTTCTCGGTGGTCTACAACGAGCGGGTGCTCGCCCGGTCGACGCGGGGCTGGAAGACGGTCAAGAACCGTGAGGCCTACAAGAACACCTTCGTCACGACCTCGCGTCGCGGCCGGGTCCTGTCCGTCGACGTCGAGGACGTCAGGCGGGTGGCGTTGCTCGTGATCAAGGACAAGGGGCTCGGCCGCCTAGCCGTCTCGCTCGACGGCAAGCGGCTCAAGGTCCTGCCGACCAAGGCGAAGCGACTCAAGGTGAGCCGGCTGAAGCGCGTGGCCAAGTTCTCCCGGCCGACGTCGGGCACCTTGACGATCCGGTCGCTCGACAAGAAGCCGGTCGCCATCGACGGCATCGGCCTCTTCCACCGCTAGGCACCGGTCGCCACGCCAGACCGCGACGCTGCCGACCGGGTCCCGTTGGGCCGTCTCGGCGACGGTCCGGCACCACCCCGGACGAGCAGCTGGACCAGCAGTGCTGCGGGCGTACGTGGTCTGGACCACATGGACGGCCGCGTACCCCTGTGGGCTGTCTCGGACGATTCCCTCTCAGCACGGACCGACGGCGTCCGACTTCCCCGGGAGGGACCCCCTGATGAACAGATTGATGAAGCTCGTCGCTCTCATGACGGCGATGATGCTGGTCCTGGCGGTGGCCCCCGCCACCGCCGGCAAGGCAGACCGCACCAAGGCTCACGTCGGCAAGACCAACGCTGCCGCGACGAAGGTGCGCCTCGACAAGCCCAGCGGCGCCAGTCGTTGGAAGAAGGTCACCAAGCGCACCAAGGTCGTGCTCGTGGACCGGAAGGGTCGCAAGACCCTGCGCGATCGCGACCAGCTCGTCCGCGGAGCCGCCGTGGTCGGGTCGCGCGTTCGCAACGGTCGACTTGCCGTGGTCAAGATCGCGAGTCAGCGGTCGACCGGCAACGCCGACTGCTCCTTCGACACCGACGAGGACGACGACGACAAGGTCACCGACGACGACTCCTTCACCTGCTCCCACGACTACGACGACGACGAGGTCGAGACCGAGTCCGACTGTGCGTACGAGTCCGAGACCGAAGGCGAGGGTGGCGAGCGCGCCACCGAGGCGGAGTGGACCTGCTCGTACAGCGAGGACGACAGCGACGACGCCCTGGAGTGGGAGTGCTCCTACGGTGCGGCCTCCGAACGCTCCGCCGAGGAGGGCGAGGGCGAGGTCGAGGCCGAGCTCGAGTTCGAGTGCGGCTGGGAGGGCGCCGGCTCGTCCCCGCTGTGGGCCTGCGACTTCGCCGTCGAGGCGCTGGGCTTCACCTGCGTCTCCGAGGCCCTCGGCCAAGAGTTCGGCTACACCATCGACCCGGACGAGATGATCTTCACCGGCGGCATGGACTTCACCTCGAACGCCGCGGACGACGCCGAGGACGGGGAGGGCGTGACCTGCGCCGACTCCCGCGTCAGCGACTACGAGTGCTCCATCGAGGGAGAGCGCGGCGACGGGGACTGTGAGGTCGAGTGGGAGCTCGAGCGCTCGCGCGACGGCGGTGAGGGCGAGGTCGCCGGCGCCCTGTCGTACTCGTGCGAGTGGGGCGACTGACCCGCACCCGACTCCATCCGTCGGCCGGGCCGCCCTGCGCCCGGCCGACGGACTCGTCGGTAGATCCGCTGAAAGGTAAAGGACAGGCTGTGACCAGCCGATCAACTCCCCGTGGACGAGTCTGAGGTAGAGCATGCGCTGGCTCGTGCACGCGACGGCCACCAGGACGGCTATGCGCGGTTGTGGGACGCCTACTCGACCCGGGTGGCGGGCTTCGTCCGTGGCCGTGGCATCGACGCCGACGCCGACGACGTCACCAACCAGGTGTTCCTGGAGGTGTTCTCCCGGCTCGACCGTTTCGACGGGGGCGGCGACGCGTTCCTCGCGCATCTCCTCACGGTGGCGCGGCGACGCAGCGTGGACACGCACCGGGCTGTGGCACGTCGCCGCAGGCTCAGCAGCGGCGAGGACGGCGATCGCAGCGGCGAAGCCGACGTCCGGCCGAGTGCCGAGGACGAGATGATGCAACGCGAGGCACAGCGCCGAGCCCGCGAGCTGCTCGGCGTGCTGCCCGTCGACCAGCGCGACGTCCTCATGCTCCGGGTCTTCGGTGACCTGACCGTCGAGTCGATCGCGGGAATCCTCGGACGAAGTCCGGGTGCGGTCAAGCAGCTCCAGCGACGCGCGCTGGAGCGGTTGAGGCAGCACGACAGCCTGAGCTCGTTCCTCGACGCGGTCGGTCGAGGTTCTGACGGCCTCGGGAGGTGTCGCGATGACCGGGTCTGAGGCGCGTGCGTCGTGGTCCGACGACGACCTGCTCGACGCCCTGGGCGCGGCTCTGGCGCACCCTGCCCCTGCGCTGTCGGCTGCACTGGCGGTGCGCCTCGGCACCGCGGCGCCGGCGGTCGGCGCCGTGGCAGCCGAGCCGGTCGCGGCCCGGGCCTCACTGGGGGTGCTACGACGCTCGACGACCACGTTGGCCGCGGCGGCCGCCGGCGTCGCCCTGGTGCTCGGCTCCGGTGCCGCGCACGTCCTGCCCGCTCCGGCGCAGCACCTCTTCGATGAGATGTCGCGCCTGGTGCTGCCAGGGCGTGGGGAGGCTCCTGCTCCGAGTCCTGCTCCTGCCCCGTCGCCCGTGGTCGACGGGACGGACGAGCCGACGTCGCCGGAGGACGACGTGCCCGCGCGAGATCCGGCGTCGCCGGCCGAGGGGTCACCGTTGCCGGACCGGCCCGACCGGTCCTCCGACCGGTCGGACC
>JBFJKO010000371.1:0-3206 GCA_041634935.1 Nocardioides sp. | reverse complement strand
TGCGATCGCCGGCCGCTCCGGGAAGTCGGCGGCGGCCGCACCGCGCAGCACCGTCGGGAGCAGCGCCTCCGCGACGTCCGGCACGGTCCTGGGGGCGGCTGCCGCCGCGGGCGGCGGGGGAGCGGCCTCCCCGAGGGCGATGAACGCCTCGATCCCGCCGTCCTCGACCAGCCGTGCGTGGGCCTCGTAGGTGGAGGCCTGCTGCCGTCGGGACTCCCACGCCGTGGGCGGCACGACGAGGGTGAGGCCGTCGAAACGACCGGGTGCCGCAGCGGCGGCGTGCAGCAGCGTGCCCGTGCCCATGGAGGGACCGACTCCGTGCACCGACTCACCCGGGAAGACGTGGTCGAGCAGGAGCAGCAGGTCGTCGGCGAGACGGTCCCACCGGTAGTCGTCGGGCACCACCCGACCGGTCGACAGCCCGTGACCGCGGGCGTCGTAGCGCAGCACCCGCGGCGCGCCGGGCCGGGTGCCGTCCATGGCCAGGCCGCGGCCCACGTCGAGACCCAGGGTGCGGTCGCGCGCACGGCTCGACGTCAGCCCGTGCAGCTGCACGACCGCAGGGCCCGCGGCGTCCGCCCCGCGCAGGTCGAAGTCGAGGACGGCACCGGGGACGCTGAGTGAGGGCACGGGGGACTCCGGGAGGCTGGAGGTCGAGCGCCCTAGGATACGGCGATGCGGCTGACCAACGTCGCCCGGATGGGCTTGCCGCACGGGCGGCTTCACAGCTATGGCGTCACCGTCACGTCGATCGGCGAGGAGCTGCCGGTCTCCTTCGACCAGGCGCGCCACGTCGGCGCCGGGGAGCGACGCGGGTCGTGGATGGGGATCGCCCTGCGTCTCCCGGCGACCACGACCCTCGAGCGCCTCGGCGATGCCTGGCTCGCGGTCGTGCGCCGTCACGGCACGCTGCACAGCATCTTCAGCGCAGGCAGCGAGGGCACGCCGCTCCTGCACGACGTCGAGGTCGGCGCAGGGGAGTGGACCGAGCACGAGGTCGCTCCCGGCCGACTCACCAGGGACGTCCTGCGCGAGGTGCTCGACGCCACGTGCACGCCGTACTCGGCACCCTCGCACCGGTTGTGCGTCGTCGAGACCGAGGACGACCGGCCCGCGGTGGTGATCGGCTCCGACCACGCACATGTCGACATGTGGTCGTTGCTCCTGCTCGTCCGCGACCTCCTCGCCGAGCTCGACGACCCGGAGCACCACGCGAGCCCCACCCCGAGCCGCGGCTTCGAGGAGCACACCGCAGCCCTCCTGGCGCGCCCACCCGCGCCGGACGACGTACGACGTCGCTGGGCGGAGGTGCTCGAGGCGTCCGGGGGAGTCATGCCCTGCTTCCCGCTCCCGCTCGGGGACGTGTCGTCGCTGCGCCCCGAGGTCGTCGAGGTGCGTGACGTGCTCGACTCCCGTCAGGTCGCCCGTCTGGTGGCCAGGGGAGACGAGCACGGCGTACGGCTGCTCCCGATGGTCGTGTCCGCGATGACGCAGGTGACCGCCGAACTGGCGGGCGAGCCGCTGCGCGCCGTCTTCCCGGTCCACAGCCGCCACGACGAGGGCTGGCACGACTCGGTGGGGTGGTTCATCACCAACGCCGTGCTGGAGTCCGAGGACCCCGACCCGGCGACGTGCGCAGGAGCGATCAAGGAGGCGATGTCGCTCGGGTCGTGGCCCCTGGCCGACGTGCTGGCGCCGTACGGCGGGATGCCCGCCGCACCGGGGATGTTCGCCATCTCGTGGCTCGACCTGGAGCGTCTTCCGGTCGCCACCGACCCGGCGCTGGCGCCGCAGTTCGTCGGTGCAGTGATCGAGACCGACGGAGTGATGCTGTGGTTCGTCCTCAACGAGTCGGGCCTGCACCTGCGCTGCCGGTACCCGGAGACCGAGCAGGCGCACGCGTCGGTGGGACGCTGGCTCGACGCGCTGGTCGCGCGCCTGGCGGAGATGGCGGCCTGAGCCGTCAGGTCAGCCAGGCGACGTAGAAGAGCCCGAGCCCGCCCGCGACGCAGATCCCGGTGACGAGCCAGAGCCGGATCACCACGGTGACCTCGTCCCAACCCAGGTGCTCGAAGTGGTGGTGGATCGGGGTGATCCGGAAGATGCGTCGTCCCGTGCCGGTGAGTCGCCGCGTGGCCTTGAAGTAGGTCATCTGGATGATGACCGACATCGTCTCGACGACGAGGAGGCCGGCGATGACTGCCATCAGCAGTTCGGTGCGCGACATGATCGCGACGCCCGCGAGCGCGCCGCCGAGGGCGAGCGAGCCGACGTCGCCCATCATGATCCGCGCGGGCTTGGCGTTCCACCAGAGGAACCCGATGCAGGCGGCCATCACGGCCGCACACAGCACGGCCAGGTCGAGCGGGTCGCGCACGGCGTAGCACTGAGCGTCGACCACCGTGGGCCTGGGGGAGCCGCACCGCTGGTTGCTCTGCCAGACGTTGACCATCACGTAGGCGCCGAAGATCATCGCGGCGGCGCCGGCGAGCAGCCCGTCCGCCCCGTCGGTGAGGTTGGCCGCGTTGGAGGTCGCGGTGACGATGAACCAGATGAGGAGCAGCACCACGACCAGGGGCAGTTTGACGCCCCAGTCCTCGGTGGTCGAGAGGTACTGCGAAGCGGGCCGGACACCCTGCTCGTCGGCCAGGAAGCCGGTGGCCAGGACGCCGAACGAGAGCGCGACCAGCGTCTGTCCCACGATCTTGGCGAGACTGCTGAGGCCGGCGTTGTTCTGCGTGTAGACCTTGATGTAGTCGTCGAGGAACCCCACGGCGCCACAGCCGAAGAGCAGCAGCAGGAACAGCCAGGCGCTCGCGCTCGGGAGCCCGCCTGTCATCAGGGTCGCCGCCAGGTAGGCCACCGTGGCGCTCGCGATGATCACCACACCGCCCATGGTCGGCGTGCCGCGCTTCACGTGGTGCGTCGTCGGCCCGTCGATCCGGATCGGCTGACCGAGACCGTGACGGGTGAACCACCCGATCGCGAGGCGAGTTCCCAGCAGCGAGACGACCATGGCGAGACCGCCGCTCAGAAGAATTGCTCGCATGCGCTCCAGTCCCTACGTCGACGATGTCCGGCCGCAAATATGGACACCGCGAGTGCAGGGGGAGCCGGGGCACGCCGGGTGGGCCTAGCCTGTGGCGCGTGCTGATCCGACCCGCTGCCGTCCGGGATGCCGAGGCACTGACCGACCTGCATCTCGA
>JBFJKO010000370.1:0-3288 GCA_041634935.1 Nocardioides sp. | reverse complement strand
GTGCGTCGACGAGCAGCATGACCTCGCCGAGGACCACTGCGGTGAGCACGCAGAACATCGGGACGAAGAAGAGGCTGCTGCGCACCCTGCCGCCGAAGGCGATGACTCGGGAGAACACAGGTGCTCCGTTCCCCGTCGGCGGTGACCGACGGACCGTTGTGCGATCGATGAGGTCGCGAGCCTAGCGGCCTGTGGAGAGCGGGATGCGGGACCGGCCCGGTCAGGGGAGGCTCGGGCCATGACTCATGACCCCCTCGACCACACGACCACCGACCACCCCGGCGAGCGTCCGGTGCGCACCCAGGCCGACCTCGAGCAGCTGTGGCGCACGCTGATGGAGCCTCTCGGGTTCGCCGGCGGGGCGCTGTGGGTGATGGCCATCGGCGGCGACGACCTGCCGACGCAGGTGCTGATGGAGATCCGCGACGACGGCGTGGCGCCCAGCCCGGACGAGGCGGCGTCGTTCGGAGCGTTCCTGGCGCACCTCACCCCGGACGTGCCCGACGGCTCCCGGTGGGCGTTCCTGAGGTGCCGGCCCGGCCTCGGAGGCGCCACGGCGGAGGACCGCACGCTCATCGCGGCCCTGGTGGCCGGGTGCCGCGACGCCGGGGTCCCGACCGAGGTGGCTCACCTCGCCACCGACGACACCCTCGTGCCCCTGCCGTACGACGAGCTCGCCCGGTCGGCCTGAGGGCCCGGCCCTGCCGGGCTCGGGCTCAGACCTCGGACACGACGACGTCGAGCTGGGTGCCCTTGGCGGTCGGCTCGCCGACCTCGACCGTCCACCCGAGGTCGCGCAGCACGTCGGCGAGCGCAGCGGGCGTGCGCGGGGCGCGCCCGTCCTCGAGCAGGGCCCGGACGATGCGTCCCTTGGTGGCCTTGTTGAAGTGGCTCACGACCTTGCGGCGCCCGTCGACCTCGTGCAGGACCCGCACCGTGGCCACGCGACCGGCCAGCTCGACCGGGGGGTGCCAGAACGCGGCGTACATCCCCGAGCGCAGGTCGACCAGCAGGCCCGACCCGATCGCCGTCCCCATCACCGGCTCGAGGGCCGCGCGCCAGTGGGCCGCCACGGGTCCGAGGCCGGGCAGCCGAGCGTCGCCCGAGAGCCGGTAGGCGGGGATCCGGTCGCCGGGTCGCACGATCCCGAAGAGGCTCGACGCCACCGCGAGCCGGCTCGCGGCCCGTCGCTTGGCTGCCGACGACAGCGTCGCTGCGTCGAGGGCGTCGTAGAGGACCCCCGTGTAGACCGCGTCGGCGCGAGCCGTCGGGGAGGTGCCGATCCGGGCGTTCAGGTCGACGAGGTCCAGCTGGGTCTTCGGGACGCCCAGGAGCGCTGCGGCGCCGCCGGGGTCGTCGGTGCAGAGCCGGGTGAGGGCGTCGATCACCTGCTCGCGAGCAGCGGTGAGCTCGGGTGCCGACAGGGTGGACAGGTCGAGGGACTTGCCGCGGCGCGGGGACGACTTGCCCTCGCTGGGCGGTAGCAGGATCAGCACGAAGGCATAGGTTAGGCCCATGCCGAGCAACCGAGTCGTCCGGCTCCGGACCCACGACACCGCCGCCGTCACCACCATCCGTGAGGGGATCGCCCGTATCCAGGCCGAGCTCGACGTGACCCCGGAGTTCCCGGCCGAGGTCCAGGCCGCAGCCGAGCGAGCAGCGGCGTCCCCGCGGCTGCCGGACCTCGACCGCACCGACCTCGAGCTCGTCACGATCGATCCCGAGACGGCCCAGGACCTCGACCAGGCCGTGCACGTGCAGCGAGACGCGGACGGCGGGTACGTCGTGCACTACGCGATCGCCGACCTGGCGGCCTTCATCACCCCGGGCGACCCGGTCGACGTCGAGGCGCACCGACGGGGGGAGACGCTCTACGGGGCGGACTCCAAGGTGCCCCTGCACCCGCCGGCGATCTCCGAGCACGCCGGCTCGCTGCTGCCCGACGAGGTGCGGCCGGCGCTGCTGTGGACGATCCGCGTCGACGACGAGGGCGAGGGCACCGACGTCCACGTCGAGCGTGCCCTGGTGCGCTCGCGGGCCCAGCTCTCCTACGAGGACGCGCAGGCGATGATCGACGACGGCACCGCCTCGGAGTCCCTGCAGCTGGTCAAGGAGATCGGCGAGAAGCGGATCCTGCGCGACGCGGCGCGCGGCGGGGTCTCCCTGCCGCTGCCCGACCAGGAGATCGACATCGACGAGGGGCACTGGGCACTGGAGTACCGCAGCCTGCTCCCCATCGAGCAGTGGAACGCGCAGATCTCCCTGCTGACGGGCTTCGGGGCGGCCACCCTGATGGTCTACGCGCGCGTCGGCCTGCTGCGCACGCTCCCCGAGCCCGACCCGCGCGACGTCCAGCGTCTGCACCGCGAGGCGCGGGCGCTGGGGGTCGAGTGGCCGGCCGAGGTGCTCTATCCCGACTTCATCCGCGGCCTCGACCCGCACCTGCCCGACCACGCTGCCGTGATCCTGGCCAGCACGCGACTTCTCCGCGGGAGCGGCTACGTCGCCTTCGACGGCGAGGTGCCGGCCGACCCGCAGCACTCCGCGCTCGCCTCGGAGTACGCGCACGTGACCGCTCCGCTGCGCCGCCTCGCCGACCGGTACGCCGGCGAGGTCTGCGTCGCGCTGTGCGCCGAGCAGCCGGTGCCCGACTGGGTGCTCACCGCTCTGCCGAGCCTGCCGTCGACCATGAAGGCGTCCAGCCAGCGAGCGCGCTCCTACGAGCGCGCCGTGGTCGACCTGGTAGAGGCCGGACTGCTCGTCGACCGCGTGGGGGAGGAGTTCGACGCGGCGGTCGTCGCTGTCGACGAGTCCTCGCCCGAGAAGGGCACCGCGATGCTGCGGGCTCTGGGGGTCGAGGCGCCGGTGGTCGGTGCCGGGCCCCTGCCCCTGGGTCAGGACGTGACGGTGCGGCTCGACGAGGCCGACGTCCACGAGCGTCGGGTCCGGTTCAGCCTCGTGGAGTGAGCGTGGCGCGCACGAAGTCACGCAGCACGGCGTCGGGGTCTCCCCATGCCGTTCGGAAGGCCGGGTGGAGAGGCAGCGTGTCGACCTCCTCGACGGGCACCCAGCGGTGCCCGGCGCTCTCGGAGCGGTCACGAGTCGCCGGCCACCGCACGGTCGTGCCGAGGACGGTCTCGTAGGCCCAGCCGCCGCACTCAGCGGTTCGCGACCCCCGTACCTCGACCTCCGAAGCGGCGAGTCCGAGCTCTTCCTCGGCCTCGCGGAGGGCGGTCGCGACGGCGTCCTCCCCGGGCTCGCGCGCTCCGCCGGGCAGCGCCCAGGTGC
>JBFJKO010000369.1:0-3308 GCA_041634935.1 Nocardioides sp. | reverse complement strand
GTCGACGGCGCCTGGAGCCTGACCAACTACCGCAACCTGACCACGGCGGGCGACGACCAGGTGCTGCTCGTCCCCGTCACCACCGCGCTGCGCAACTCGCTCCAGACCGCGCTCGACGCCACCTGGATCGCGCTGCTGCTGGGCCTGCTGGTCGCGATCGTGCTCACCCGGCGTTCCCGCTCGGCGAGCGAACGTCGCGTGCGCGCGGTGCTCGACGGGTTCTTCATGCTGCCGCTGGGCGTCTCCGCGGTCACCCTCGGCTTCGGGTTCCTGGTCACGCTGGGTCGCGAGCCCCTCGACCTGCGCACCTGGCCGCTGCTCGTGCCGGTGGCCCAGGCCCTCGTCGCCCTTCCGCTGGTCGTGCGCACCCTGGTGCCGGTGCTGGCCGGCATCGACGACCGCCAGCGCCAGGCGGCGGCGTCCCTCGGGGCCGGGGCCCTGCGCACCGCGCTCACGGTCGACGTCCCGATCGTGCTGCGCCCGGTGGCGGCGGCTGCGGGCTTCGCGTTCGCCGTCTCGCTCGGCGAGTTCGGGGCGACGTCCTTTCTCTCCCGCGCCGACCACCCGACGGTGCCGGTCGTGATCTTCCGCCTGCTGGGTCGCCCCGGCGAGGGCAACTACGGCATGGCGCTGGCCGCCTCGGTCGTGCTGGCCGCCACGACGGCGCTGGTGATCCTCGCGGTCGAGCGGTTGCGCGTGCGAGGAGTGGGGTCCTGGTGAGCGCCGTGGGACACATCGACGAGAGGAACCACCCGTGCTGAGCCTGGACGATGTCTCGGTGTCCTACGACGGCACGCCCGCGGTCGTGGGCGCGTCGCTGGAGGTACCCGACGCCTCGGTGGTGGCCGTGCTGGGTCCGTCGGGCTGCGGCAAGTCGACGCTGCTGCGCGCCGTGGCCGGCCTGGAGCGACCCACCAGCGGCACGATCAGCTGGGACGGCACCGACCTGGGCGGCGTCCCCACCCACAAGCGGGGCTTCGCCCTGATGTTCCAGGACGGTCAGCTCTTCTCCCACCTCAGCGTCGCGCGCAACGTCGGCTACGCCCTGCGGCTGCGCCGTCGCCGTCACGCCGCGGTCGACGTCGACACCCGCGTCGCCGAGCTACTGGCGCTCGTCGGGCTCGAGGGGTACGACGCCCGCCTGCCCGGCACGCTGTCGGGCGGGGAGCGGCAGCGGGTCGCCCTCGCGCGCTCCCTGGCCGCGCGGCCCCGGCTGCTGCTCCTCGACGAGCCGCTCTCCGCCCTCGACGCCGGCCTGCGCGAACGCCTCGCCGGCGACCTGCACGACATCCTGCGCGAGGCCGGCACCACCACCCTGGTCGTGACCCACGACCAGGAGGAGGCCTTCGCGCTCGCCGACCGGCTGGTGGTGATGCGCGCGGGACGGATCGTGCAGCAGGGCGACATCGCCGAGGTGTGGGCCGCGCCGGCCGATGCCTGGACGGCCCTCTTCCTCGGCTACGCCCGGGTGCTGGAGGGCGCGCCCGCGCAACGGGTGCTGGGCGCGGCCGGGCTGCAGGGGCGCGCCGTCGCCCTGCGGCGGTCGGCGCTCACGGTCGGGGACGGCGCACGGTCCGCGCTCGAGGGCATCGTGCGCTCGGTGCGCGCGACCCCGGACGCCATCCGGCTCGTGGTCCACGTGACCGGGATCGGCGAGGTCAACGCGCTCGCCTCGCCGGCCGACCGGGCGGGGGTGGGCGACGTGGTCGGCCTCGACGTCGACGTCTCACGCCTGGCCGTGCTCCCGGCGGAGTAGCCGCCGGCAGGGCCGCACGCTCAAATCGCCGTGTGCTCAGTGATCTCCTAGACTATTGGGGTGTACCGCCGTGCCTACGTGACCCTCGTCGGCGTCGCCGCCGTGATGGGGACGTTGGCCGTGATCGTCTCCCTCCGCTACGACCGACCGCTGCTCGACCCCGAGGGCAGCTTCCTCGGGCCGTCATGGGCGCGGCTCCCGCTGCTCCTGATGGGCGCGGTGCTCCTCGACCTGCTGCCCCGCACGCTGTGGCACTCGCGCCTGCGTCCGTCGGCGATGGTCCCGCTGGTGCGCGAGCGGCTGCGGGTCCACTGGACCCCCGAGCGGATGACGTTGGTGGCGCTCGGGGTCGTGTGCTTCTACGTCACCTACGTCAGCTATCGCAACCTCAAGTCGGCGCTGCCGTTCGTGCGGTCGTTCGACAACCCCAACGACATGTTCGACCGTGAGCTCAACACGATCGACCGGGTGCTGTTCTTCGGCAACCAGCCCGGACCGGTGCTGCACGACCTGCTCGGCACCGACCTCTCCGCCCACGTGCTGTCGTCGATCTACCTGTGGTTCCTGCCGCTGGTGCCCCTGGCCCTGACCGCCTGGCTGGTCTGGTCGCGCAACATCTCCTTCGGCTACTGGTTCGCGACCTCGCAGTGCATCGCCTGGTCGCTCGGCACCGCCTCCTACTACGCCCTGCCGACCCTCGGCCCGGTCTTCCACTTCGCACCGGGCTACACCGCGCTGGTCCACACCCCGACCACCGACCTGATCGAGGGCCTGAGCCGATCCCGCAACAAGGTCCTGCACGGTGACTACGACGGCAGCAGCGTCGAGGGGATCGTCAACTCCGTGGCGGGCTTCGCGAGCCTGCACTGCGCGATCACCCTCCTGGTCGCGCTGATGGTGCAGTTCACCCTGCGCAACCGGTTGCTCAAGGTCGTCTTCTGGGTCAACTTCGGCGTCACGATCATCGCGACCGTCTACTTCGGCTGGCACTACCTGGCCGACGACATCGCCGGGATCATGATCGCCCTGGTCGCCTTCTACCTCGGCGGCATCGCCACCGGACAGAAGTTCGACCGGCACAGCCTCAACTCGCACCCCACGACGACCACCGAGAAGGTCCCGGTCAGCGTCGACTGACCGGCGCTCGCCGTCCCTCGCTGGTTCTCCCTCGCGGCCCGTCCGACTCCTGTGGACGGGTCTTCCGGTGATGCCGTGGTGCGGGCGTCTGTGCGTCCGATGAATTACATTAGTGTGGTTCGTCAAGTCGACACGCCGTACCGCTTGTGATTATTGAGAACTTCTGGTTCCTTGAGTGACTGCTGGGTCGTGTGTGACTGATGCGCGACCGGCCGACCTGCTCGACCGACGTCACCTGGAGCTGCGAGGTGCCGTGCATGACCACGCGTCGCCCGGCGGCGTTGCGCGGGACGAAGAACCCGTAGTCCTGGAAGCGGACGAACAGCTCGTCGTCGCCGTCGCGCACGCGCATCCAGCAGCCCTTCTTCGGGCAGACCTCGGTGATCGTGCCCTCGACCACGACGTTCGACTCGCC
>JBFJKO010000368.1:0-3324 GCA_041634935.1 Nocardioides sp. | reverse complement strand
CCCACAACGCCAGCACCGGATTTGGTTCTGCGCAGCAGCACAGACGCTTGATCCGACCAACACCATGAGAATCAGCCACCCCGGGGCCGAGAACCCGACCCGCAGGCCTTGCTCCCCGCCGCTCCCTGGCGACAAAGAGAACATTAGGACGGATCGGGTCGTTGCACAAATCGAAACGACATGACGCGGACCACATCTGTGTTTGCGCAGGTCAGAGGGGGTGTGGGGTCACGGTGCGACCAGGGAACCGGTGTCTGCGAGGGTGGCGCAGCCCGCCAGGCGCAGCGCATCGACGACCTCGTCGTGCAGCTGTTCGAGGGTGGTGCGCACCCGTTCCTCGCCTCCGGCAGCCAGGGCGAGCAGCGGCGTACGACCGGAGAAGACGCCGCGTGCCCCGAGCGCCAGGGCCGTGACGACGTCGAGGCCGCTCCGGATGCCGCCGTCCACGTAGACCTCGGCCTGGTCACTGACCGCCCCGACCACCCCGGAAAGCGCGGCCCGCGTCGAGGCCGCCCGGTCGAGCTGGCGTCCCCCGTGGTTGGAGACCCACACCGCCGCGGCGCCGGCGTCGACGCACCGCGCCGCGTCGTCGCGGCGCAGCACCCCCTTCACCACGACCGGGAGGCCGCTGAGCTCGTGGAGCCAGCGCAGGTCATCGGGGCCGAGGTCGAGCGCGTGCTCGGCGCCGGGGGTCTCCCCACGCACCGCCGCGGGGTGGTTGACGCCGTACACGCCCTTCAGGTCACCGAACGCCGTGTCGTCGAGGTCGTACTTCGCACCGGGCACCGGGGTGTCGACGGTGAGCACGATCGCGCGGGCCCCGGCGTCCGCGGCCGCGCGCAAGGTCGGCGCGATGAGCGCCCGGTCGGCGGTGAGGTAGGCCTGGAGCCACCAGCTGACGCCGGTGTCGCCGATGGCGGCGAACTGGGTGCCGGCGTTGCTCGACACCACGAGGAGGGTGCCGGTCGCTGCCGCAGCTCGTGCCATGGCGGCCTCGCCGTCCGGGTGCGCCAGGCGCTGGAGCGAGGTCGGCGCGATGCCCAGAGGCCCGGCGAGCGTCGTCCCGAGCAGGCTGGTGCTGGTCACCGGCCGTCGTACGTCGCGGAGGACGAGCGGCCACAGGCGCACGTCGGCCCACTGCGTGAGGGACTCGCCGAGGCTCACCTCGTCGCGTGCCCCTGCCACGAAGTAGCGCCAGACGTGCTCAGGGAGCGTCGCGCGCGCATCAGCCCAGAGCTGCTCCTGCCACCTCTGCGCGCCCACGACTGCTCCTCAGCGGATCTCGATGCCCGCGAACTTCTTCTTGCCGCGGCGCAGCACCAGCCAGGAGCCGCCGATCAGGTCGCTCTCGGCGATCACCGCCTCGGCGTCCTCGACGCGCTGGTTGTTGACGTAGGCGCCGCCCTCGGAGATCGTGCGCCGCGCGTCGCCCTTGCTGGTGGCAAGCCCCGAGGCCACCAGGAGGTCCGTCACCGTCGGGAGGGTCTCGCCTCGCTCGACGGTGGTGGAGCCGGCCTCGCTCAGCGCTGCGGCCAGCGTGCTCGGGTTCAGCGTGGCGAGATCGCCACCCCCGAACAGCGCACCGGCGGCCGCCTTGGCCTGGTCGGTCTCCTCGGCACCGTGGACGAAGGTGGTCACCGCGTCAGCCAGGACCTTCTGCGCCTCACGCAGGAACGGCTTCTCGGCGTGCCGCTGCTCGAGCGCCTCGATCTCGTCGCGGCCGAGGAACGTGAAGATGCGCAGCATCTCCCCGACCTTCTCGTCCTCGACGTTGAGCCAGAACTGGTGGAACGCGTAGGGCGACATCATCTCGGGGTCGAGCCAGAGTGCTCCCCCCTCGGTCTTGCCGTACTTGGTGCCGTCGGCCTTGGTGACCAGGGGCGTGGCGAACGCGTGTGCGACTCCCCCGTCGGCGCGGCGGATCAGCTCGGCACCGCCGGTGAGGTTGCCCCACTGGTCGGAGCCACCGAACTGGAGGATGATGCCGTAGGTGCGGTGCAGCACCAGGAAGTCCATCGACTGGAGCAGCACGTAGCTGAACTCGGTGTAGCTGATGCCGGACTCGAGCCGACGCTTGACCGTGTCGCGAGCGAGCATCCGGTTGACCGGGAAGTGCTTGCCGATGTCGCGCAGGAAGTCGATGACCGAGAGCCCCTCGGTCCAGTCGTAGTTGTTGACCATCGTGGCGGCGTTGGCGCCGTCGAAGGAGAGGAAGGGCTCGATCTGGCGGCGGACCCGGTCGGTCCAGTCGCGGACGGTGTCGAGGGAGTTCAGCGACCGCTCACCGGAGTCGCGGGGGTCGCCGATCATGCCGGTCGCGCCCCCGACCAGGAGGTACGGCGTGTGGCCGGCGTCCTGGAGGCGACGAGCCGTCGTGAGCTGCACCAGGTTGCCCATGTGCAGGCTCGGCGCGGTCGGGTCGAACCCCACGTAGAACTTCACGCTGTCAGCACGCAGGGCCTCGCCGAGCGCCTCGATGTCGGTGGAGTGCGCGACGAGACCACGCCACTGCAGGTCCTCGAGCAGCTGGGGGTCGACGGGCACCGCAGACATCGGGTCGTCCTCACTTCGGCACAGATGGATGAACATGGATCGGGGATCAGTGTTCCGCATGCCCGTCGTCCGGGGAGACGGGCACCCCGTCGCGGGCCGCAGCCAGTAGGTTGGAGCCGTCTGGAGGAGCTCATCGGTGATTGCAGGGAGATACACGCGCGACCGCGAGATCGGCCGTGGCGGCATGGGTGCGGTCTGGCTCGGTCGTGACGAGGTCCTCGGGCGACCCGTCGCCATCAAGAGCGTGGGCCTGGCGCCCGGCAGCGACGGCCACGGCCAGGCGCGCGCCGAGCGTGAGGCGAAGATCGCCGCACGCCTCAGCCACCCGCACATCGTGGGCGTCTTCGACTTCGTGCTGGACGACGGCCAGCAGTGGCTCGTCATGGAGTACGTCGAAGGCACCACGCTGAGCGAGCTCGTTCGCACCAACGGCCCGCTGAGTCCGGACGAAGCCGCTCCGATCATCGCCCAGGCGGCGTCGGCGCTGGCGGCCGCGCACGCCGACGGCGTCGTCCACCGGGACGTGAAGCCGAGCAACATCCTGGTCCGTGAGGACGGGCACGTGAAGCTCACCGACTTCGGCATCGCTCGCGGCGTCTCCGACCCGGCGCTGACCCAGACCGGTCTCGTCACGGGCTCACCGGCGTACCTCGCCCCCGAGGTCGCCTCCGGCCAGTGGGCCACGCCGGCCTGCGACGTGTGGTCGCTCGGTGCCACGCTCTTCCACGCCCTGACCGGCAACCCGCCGTACGACGCCACCGACAACGTGCT
>JBFJKO010000367.1:0-3362 GCA_041634935.1 Nocardioides sp. | reverse complement strand
GGCTACTCGACGACCCAGGCGCGCCACCCCCACGGTGGTCATCGAGTAGCCGGCCGAAGCGACGAAGTCGCCAGGCCGGCATATCGAGGTGCCGCCGCAAGCCTCACCGCCGCGTCTCGATACGCCGGTCGCTCGCTGGCGCTCGCACCCCGGCTACTCGACGACCAGGGGTGCGCCGGAGGGAACCACCGGGCACCGGGCGCACGTCCAACCCAGGACGACCGCACCCGACCCAGGAGTTCGTGTCATGACCGAGATCGATCGCCCCCGCGCGACCTTCCGAGTCGTCGCGGTCGCCGGCGGGGTGGCTGCTGCGTTCGCTCTCGCCAGCCTCGTCGCCGACTCCGACTCCGACCCTGCACAGCCCGCACCTCGACCGGTCGCACCGGTGGCGTTCTCCGGCGAGCTCGAGGCTCCGGAGTCGTGCGACGACCTGCTCCGCCACTACGTCGAGGCCGGGGTCGACCTGGTCGGGCCCTACGGCTGGCAGTGGCCGGTCCATCGCGACCTGCCGTTCGACCGCGGCCCGGTCGCGGACCTCGCAGCGCCGGCGGAGGCCTCGGCGGCGAAGGTCACCCGGTCGACCTCGTCGGAGACCGGCACCAACGTGCAGGAGGCCGGGGTCGACGAGCCCGACAACGTCAAGACCGACGGCGAGGTGCTCGTGCGCGTGCGCGGTACCCGCCTCCTGACGTACGACGTCTCGGGCGACGAGGTCGAGCCGCTCGGCGACCTCGACCTGGGTGACTTCGAGGACGGCGAGGTGCTGCTCGCGGGCGACACCGTGGTCGCCGTCGGCCACGACGGCCGGGCGACTCGCACCCGCGTCCTCACGATCGACGTGTCCGACCCGGCCGACCCGAGCGTGCGGCGCACCGTCGACTACGACGCCGCCACCGTGACCGCTCGTCAGCACGGCGACGCCGTCCGCCTGGTGCTCTCGGCCGGCCTGCCCGACCTCGACTTCGTGCAGCCCGGTGACAGCACGACCGAGCAGACCGCGCTCCGCACCAACCGCGCCCTGGTCGAGGGCTCCGCGCTGACCGACTGGCTGCCCACCGTGAGCATCGACGACGGCGACGCCGAGCAGCTCCTCGACTGCGAGCGGGTCGCGATCCCCCGGGCCGACATCACCCTGGGCACGACCGCGGTGGTCGGCTTCGCCGCCGACGCGGCCCTCGAGGACGCCGGCGACCTCGACGCGCTCGGTCTCGCCGGCGACGCCACCCTGGCCTACGAGGCCGCCGACCACCTCTACCTCGCCGCCGGCCCTGAGTTCTTCGGCTTCGACGGGTGCGGATTCACCGACTTCTGCGGGATGCCCCGGTTCGGCGGCAGCAGCTTCGCGACCAGCGGCACCACCCACGTCTACGACTTCGCGCTCGACGGCACCGGGGCGACGTACGTCGGCGCCGGCGAGGTCGAGGGCACGGTCCGCGACCGCTGGGCGATGGACGAGCACGACGGGGTCCTCCGGATCGCGGTCGGCCCGTCGAGCGAGACCGGCAACTTCAGCTCCGTCGTCACCCTCGAGGCCCGCGACGACGCTCTCGTCGAGATCGGTCGCGTCGACCGGCTCGGGGTCGGCGAGGAGATCAAGAGCGTGCGGTGGTTCGAGGACCTCGCGATCGTGGTGACCTTCCGCCAGGTCGACCCGCTCTACGCCGTCGACCTCACCGACCAGGACGACCCGGAGCTCATCGGCGAGCTCAAGATCCCGGGTTTCTCCTCCTACCTCCACCCGCTCGGCGCGAAGCGGCTGGTTGGGATCGGCGAAGGACCGCAGGCCGGCCGACACGGCTGGGGCGCCCAGGCGGGGCTCTTCGATGTCACCGACCTGACCGACCCCCGCCGCATCGACGTCCTGTCGTACGGCGCCGGCTCGCGCGCGCGGGCCGGCAGCGACCCCCGCCAGCTCACCTGGCTGCCGCAGGAGCGGACCGTACTGACCGTCGTCCAGAAGGGGCGGGGCGTCTTCGTCTCGGCCCTCGAGGTCGCCGGCGGCGCGCTCGACCACACGATGACGCGCGTCGAGTACGGCAGCGACGCCGCCGAGGTGCGCACCGTGCCGCTGTACGGCGTCGGGCGCGGCGGCAGCGCGCGGGTGGTGCTCGTGACCGGCGAGGACGTGCGGTTCTTCGACGTAGGCTGATCGGCATGTGCCGCAACATCCGTCCGCTCAACAACTTCGAGCCGCCGGCCACCGGCGACGAGGTGCACGCGGCCGCCCTGCAGTACGTGCGCAAGGTGGCGGGCGCGACCAAGCCGTCGGCCGCCAACCAGGCGGCCTTCGACAAGGCGGTCGCCGAGATCGCCCACGTCACCGGCCACCTCCTCGACGAGCTCGTCACCACGGCACCGCCCAAGAACCGCGAGGTCGAGGCGGAGAAGGCCCGCGCCCGGACGCGGGTGCGCTACGGCACGTGACCCGCACGCAGGGCGAGAACCAGGCCGAGAGCCAGGCCGAGGCCCTCGACCTCCTCGCCGACCGCCCGCTGGTCGTCCTCGGCGGCGCCGGCATGTCCACCGACTCCGGGATCCCCGACTATCGCGGCCCGGGTCGCCCTGCTCGCGCGCCGATGACCTACCAGGAGTTCGTGGCGACGCCCCAGGCGCAGCAGCGCTACTGGGCCCGCTCGCACCTCGGCTGGGGGCGGATGCGGCACGCCGAGCCCAACGCCGGCCACCGTGCACTGGCAGCTCTCGACCCCGAGCTCCTCATCACCCAGAACGTCGACGGCCTCCACGAGGCGGCCGGGTCCCGCCGGCTGGTCGCGCTGCACGGCCGGATCGCCGACGTCGTGTGCCTGGGTTGTCGCGAGGTCACCCCGCGCGCGGCTCTCCACGACCGGCTCGAGGCCGCCAACCCGGGCTTCGCCGACACCCACGCGGCGGCGGCGATCCGTCCCGACGGTGACGTCGAGCTCGACGACACCGCGGCGTTCGTCGTCCCCGGCTGCGCCACGTGCGGGGGCGTGCTCAAGCCCGACGTCGTGTTCTTCGGCGAGAACGTGCCCAAGGACCGGGTCGAGCGCTGCTACGCAGCCGTCGACGCGCTGCCCGAGATCGACGGGGCGCTGCTCGTCGTCGGCTCGAGCCTGACGGTGATGAGCGGCTTCCGGTTCGTGCGGCGCGCGGCCAAGGCCGGCACCCCGGTCGTGATCGTCAACCGCGGCGCGACCCGGGGCGACGACCTGGCGACGTACCGGGTCGACGCGGGCGTGGCCGACTTCCTCGCGGCCCTCGCGCCCGGGTGGATGAATCCCCGGATCACCGGGGATCCCTGCACGCACCGAACCCGCGCGCGTCAGAGCCGCTTGACGAAGATGTGGTCGGCGGCCTCGTGGTCGATCTCGGCGCTC
>JBFJKO010000366.1:0-3387 GCA_041634935.1 Nocardioides sp. | reverse complement strand
CCTCGCACACCGGGTTGTCCCGCGGACCCCAGTAGTCGGCGTCGTCGAAGCCCTGCTGCACGTCAACCACCACCAGCGCGGTGCGGCCGAGATCGATGTCCATGGGCGGCATCTTCTCAGGCGACCCGGGCATCCTCGCGACTCTGGACCGGGCGGAGCACGGGCGGTGGCCGGGCGATGGCTGCGGCACCCGCATCCGGTGAGGGGGTTGAATCCCGCGCAGCCACGCTGCGACTCTTGCGGGTGCGGGGTGTGCGTCGGGACACGTGCGTTCGTCGTCGACGCGACGTCGCGGACAGTCGACACACACATGGGGGTTCAACGATGAACACACGCACAGCACGATCGACACTCGCTCTGGCGATGACAGCAGCGGCCCTGGGTGCCGCGGCACCCGCCACCGCCGGCGGCGCCGAGGTGGTGAAGGGCACGCTTTCCCCGCTCGCGGCCGGGGTGGAGCGGGGGTACGACATCTCCGGCCCCGCCCGGCTCCAGCGACGCGCGGACTCGACCACGGTGCGCCTCAACGTACGAGGACTGGAGGGCCGAACGACCTACATGGCCCACCTGCACGAGGCGTCCTGCGAGGAGAGCGGCGGTGGCCACTACCAGGACGACCCCGAGGGCGGGACCACTCCGCCGAACGAGCTGTGGCTGACGATCACGACCAACCCGTCAGGCAACGGGCACGCCGCCTCCACCGAGCAGTGGGCCGTCCGCGACGGCGAGCGCTCCGTGGTCATCCACGACCCCGAGGACGGCGCCAAGATCGCCTGCGCAGACCTCCCGGTCGGCTGAGGTCGACGCGACTCACGGCTCGGTCGGCTCACCGGGTTCGGTCGGCTCGGTCGGCTCGGTCGTATCCACCGGCTCGACGGCGACGTCGTGGCGGCCTGTGCCGGCCTCGTAAGGGAGCCGGCGCGGCACCGTCAGCGTGTAGCGGGTGGAGGCGGTCGGCTGGTCGGTGAACGTCGCGCGCCCCTTCGCGTCGGTCCGGACGCGACTGGTGACGACTACGCCGTCGACGCGTCGTCGTACGACGACGCTCTCCCCGGCTCGTGGATGGGCGTCGCTCGTCACGGCGACCTCGAGCGAGACGCTGTCGCCGGCAGCGATCGAGGTCGGCCCCGCGACCGTCAGCTGGGTCGCCACCCGGTAGGTGGAGACCGCCACCTCACCGACGGCCCTGCGGAAGCGCGCCGTCGCCGGGAGCACGAACCGGTACGCCGTGTCGGAGCGAGGCTTCACTGCGAGGCGGAAGCCGCCGTCTGCGCCGGTGGAGACGGCGCCTCCGCGCTTCCAGCTGTGAGCCCCGGGTCGGCGGGTGGACCAGGCGACCTCCTGGCGGACGACCGGGCCGGTCGCGGCGACCGTCCCCTTCAGGACGGTGCGGGTCCCAGCAGGGATCGTCGCCTCGGCCGTCGCGATGCGGAGGGTCGTGCGCTGCGGCGGCAGGCCCGAGCGCCCGGAGTGGTCGACGAAGCGGTATCCGTTGGAGCGGTAGTACCGAATGATCGCCGGCAGGGCGGCGACGGTGTTGCTGCGGTTGGACGACACCTCCGACTCCGGCTCGTGGCTGCCCTTGCCGTCGTGCATCAGGACCGAGGGATGGGTCTGCGAACCACCGGCCGTGGCGCGGTCGATGATGTGCTGCGTCGCGGCCGCCGTCGTGGTCGCGGGCTGCGCCCAGTCCTCGCTGCTGACACTCCAGAGCACGACCTCGGCACCGTAGGCCCGGGCGGCGTCGTACATCCCGGAGGTCTGGTGGCCCCCCGGTGGACGGAAGAAGCAGATCGGCTGGTGGGTCACGGCTGACAGGACCCGGTTCGTCCGGCGGATCTGCTCGGCGACGTAGCTGCGAGTCCACCCACCGCTCACCTGGTCGGGGTAGTCGTGATCGAACGTGTGACCGGCGAGCAGGTGCCCCTCGGCGACGACCTGACGCAGCAGGCGCGGCCGCGCCGCCGCATGCCGGCCCGTCACGAAGAAGGTGGCCCGCACGTCATGGGCACGGAGGATCCGCAGCACCTGCGGAGTGAACTTCGTGGGGCCGTCGTCAAAGCTGAGCGCGACCGTCTTGCCGCTCCCCGGGGCGTAGAAGGTGGGACCGACCGCGCGCGAGCACCGCTCACGGCCGGCAGCCGTGCTCGTCGCCGTGGGGACGACCGCGACCGTCAGCAGCAACGCCGCACCCACCGCAGCACTCACCGCAGTGACGGCGCGGGCGCGCATCGAGATGGTCATGAGGGCTCCTCCACGGGTCGGGTGCGTGATCCGACACGGGTCTCGCCGCACGGATCATAGGCGCGCCCTGCCCCGGGCGTCGTCCGAACGAGCTCACTCGTCCCTGATGGACCGCACAGCACAGCAGCCGCCCCGACGAGGTCGGGACGGCTGCTGCTCAAGAGGTGATCAGTGCTGGTGCTGGCTGGTGGAGCTGGCGGGAATCGAACCCGCGTCCTCGAGCGTCGAACCAGGTCTTCTCCGGGTGCAGTCTGTGATGTCGCTTTTCTCGGCCCCGGCGCTCGCACAAACACGTCGCCGACAGGCCCAGTCAGGATTAAGTCCCGATCACCCCTCCAGACAGAGAGTGATCAGCAAGTCTCCTAGCGACGCCAGATTCCGGGACGGAGACAGATGCCCGGGCTGACGCTTCGATCACTGCTCAGGCAGCGAGAGCGAAGGAACTGCGATTGGTGTTGGCAGTTATAGGTTTCCAACGATCGTTTACGAGATGACGTTGGCTTCTCGACCCGCTTCCCCTGGAACTAACGTCCCAAGTCGAAACCGATCAGCCCCTCTTGAGTTGTGTCTCGAGTCTAGCGGGCCCCGGCGACACAGCCCACCCGGTTGCCGCCGCGCGAGCTCACAGGCTGTTCCACACGTCGGCGCAGCACCGCCACGTGTCGTCCTCCCAGCGCCACACCGTGACAGCTCGTCCTGCGAACGAAACGGGCGCGCCGTCCTCGCTCGTCATCCCGACCAGGTTGTCCTGGCGGATCCAGGCCATCGTGCCGTCGTCGGACAGGTCGATGTCACCCGGCGCCCAGCTGATCTGGAACCCGGGAGTCGCAAAGGCACCGGCGACGTACTCGCGCAGGGCCGCGGTCCCGACGACCGGCGGCATCCCGGGTGGGATGACCACCGCGTCGGAGGTCCAGTAGTCGACGATCTCGTCGACGTCACCTCCGGAGGCGGCAAGCTCCGACCAGGCGGCGTCGCGCCGCTCGAGCGCCGCCCTTCGCTCTGCAACGTCCATGATGGCCTCCGACCTACCCGTGTGTTCGGTGGACTTCGAGAGTCACACCGGGAGGTGGGTCCGTCAAGGGATCTCGATACGTCGGCGTCTCGCTCCGCTCGCCAGCCGACTACTCGATCACCAGGGTG
>JBFJKO010000365.1:0-3433 GCA_041634935.1 Nocardioides sp. | reverse complement strand
GCGCGGGTCGACCACGCGGTGCGACTGCTCGTCACGCGTGGGCACGTAGTAGTCGAGCTCGACCTGCACCTGCCGGGTCGCGGCGTCGCGCAGCCGCGCCGACAGGGCCGCGAGCTCGGCGTCGCGGGCGGGCTCGTCGAGCGCGGCGTCGAGGGGCATCTCGGCAGGGCCGTCGGCGGCGGCGCTCTCGAGCTTGGCCAGGACGCGGTCGACGATCTCGACGGTGGCCGGTTCCGAGCCCGCGCGCAGCGCGCGGAGGGCGACGATCATCGCGGAGGCCTCGGTGGGCGTCAGGCGCATGGGGCGCTCGAGGTAGTCGGCGTTGCTGACCCGGATCACGCCGTCGCGCTGCACCTCGCCGGCCTCGCTCTCCAGGGCATCGAGGTCGACGTCGATCAGGTCGTTGGGGTAGCCCCCGGGCATCCCGCACATGAAGAGCACCTTGAGGTCCTTGAGGACCTGCTCGGGCGTGACCCCGAGTGCCTCGGCGGCGTCGACGAGTCGCACCCCACCGTGGGCGTGGAGGTAGGGCACCAGGGTCAGCAGGCGGGCGACCTGGTCCTTCGCGCCGCTGGGCGTGCTCATGCCAGGGCTCCTCTGAGTCGGGCGACGACGGCGTCGCGCAGCGTGGCCGGCTCCTCGACGTACACGTGGGCGCCGTAGCCGAGGACCTCGTCCTCGAGGCCGACGTTGCTGCGGGTCAGGACCAGCCGGTCCCAGGAGGTGCGGGTGTCGGGCCCGTCCACGCCCGTCTCGGTGCTGTCGGCCATCGCACGCAGGGGCAGGCCCGAGCCCTCGCGGACCAGGACGACGGCCCGCTCGGTGCTCGGCGCCGGCGCGAGACGCCGCGTGGTCGCGGAGATGTCGAGCCCCCGGGGGATCTCGTAGGCGCCGGGCCTGCCGACGAGCCGTGCCTCGCCCTTCACCCGGGAGAGCCGGAAGACCCGCTCGGCACCACGGTCGGTGTCGAAGCCCAGGACGTACCAGCGCCCGGCGTAACGGGTCACGCCCCACGGCTGGACGTGGCGCGTGGCCGGCGTGGCCCCGCCGGAGCGCCAGTAGTCGAACTCGACCGCGCTGCGCTCGGTCAGGGCCTGCAGGAAGGCGTCGAACGCCGGCTCGTCGGCGACCAGCCGCGGCTGGGCGAGGTCCAGGGCGCCCAGGTCGACGTCGACCCCGGCGGCGGTGAGCTTGCGGACGGCGTCGTTGGTGGCGCGGGCCAGGCGCTGGTGCTCCCAGACCCGCGTCGCCAGGCCCACGATGGCGGCCTCGTCGGGCGCCAGGTCGATCTCGGGCAGCGCGAAGCGGTCCGGACGGATCCGGTAGCCCGGCTCGTCGTCGAAGTAGGCGTCGATCTGGCCCACCTCGACCGGCACGCCCAGGCTGCGCAGCTCTTCCTTGTCGCGCTCGAACATCTTCTCGAACGCCTCGGTGCTGGCGTCGGGGTAGAGGATGCTGCGGATCTTGTCCTTGGCGACGAAGTGTCGTTGCACCAGGAGCATGATGAGCAGCTTCATCAGCCGCTCGGTCTTGGCCGCGGTGCTCATGATCGGGTCGCGCTCAGCCTGCGGCCAGGACGTCGATCAGGAAGTAGAGCGTCGAGCCGCCGGGGATGTCCTCGCCCGAGCCCTGCTTGCCGTAGCCGAGGTCCGGCGGGATCTGGAGCATCACCCGCGAGCCGACCTTCAGCCCGACCAGGGCGTCGTCCCACCCCTGGATGACGGCGCCACGGCCGAGCGCGGTCGTGAACGTCTCGCGGCCGTAGGAGGAGTCGAAGGGCTTCGCGGAGTCGTGGACCGACCCGAGGTAGTTGACGACCACGAGGTCCTTCTCGCCGACCTCCTGGCCCTCGCCCTGGTAGAGCACGGCGGTCTTGAGGGTGCCGTCCGGTTCGGCGGCGCTGCCGAAGTCGAAGCCGGTGGGCGTGCCGTCGTCGAAGGTGATCTTCGGGACCCAGGCCGCGCGCTTCTTGATCGGCCCACCGTCGGGTCCGGTCTTGACGAGGCTGTCGAGGTCGATGACGACCATCAGGGCGTCCTCGTTGCCGATGTCCAGGACGCTGCCCGCCACGCCGACGACGTCGGCGGAGGTGACGGTGGAGACCTTGCGCGTGCCGACCGTGTCGCCGGCCTCGATCTGCTCGGCGACGAACACGTCGAACAGGTAGCGCACGATCTCCTCGTCGCTGGGCTGTGCGGACACCGGCTGCGGCACCTCGCCGCCGACGGGGATCACGCTCGGGACCTGCTCCTCGGCGTAGGTGTCGAGCGTGGTCGAGCGGGTGAAGCCGTTGCCGACGTAGTAGTTGACCAGGACCTGGTCGCCCTCGGCCAGCTCGGCGCCGTCGCCCTCGGCCACCACCTCGGTCTCGACCTCCTCGGCGTCCATCTTGCCGTTCCAGGTCACCTCGGGGGCCGCGCCGGCCTCGCCGGAGATCTCGAAGGCGTCGGTGCGGTCGAGCCCGCCGACGGCGACGGTGGTCTCGTCACCACACGCGGTGCCGAGGGCGGCCACGAGCGCGAGCGGAGTCAGCAGCGCCAGCGTCTGGCGGGGAGAACGGGGGCGTCGGAGCACGGGGTTTCAACCTTCGGTCGGTCGAGCAGGGACGGCGCGCCGAAGCCTACAAGCCCGACGGCGGGGGCTCTCACATGCCGTCGATCAGCCGCTGCACGCGCTCGTCGTGGGCGCGGAACGGGTCCTTGCAGAGCACCGTGCGCTGGGCCTGGTCGTTGAGCTTGAGGTGCACCCAGTCGACGGTGAAGTCGCGGCGCTTCTCCTGGGCCTTGCTGATGAACTCGCCGCGCAGTCGCGCGCGCGTCGTCTGGGGCGGGACGGTCTTGGCCTCGAAGATCTTCAGGTCGGTGGCGACCCGGGCGACCGCGCCCTTCTTCTCGAGCAGGTAGTAGAGCCCGCGGCCGCGGTGGATGTCGTGGTAGGCGAGGTCGAGCTGGGCGATGCGAGGATGGTCCAGCGGCAGCCCGTGCTTGGCGCGGTAGCGATCGATGAGCTTCCACTTGATCACCCAGTCGATCTCCCGGTCGACGAGGCCGAGGTCGTCGGACTCCACCGCCTTGAGGCCGCGCTCCCACAGGTCGAGCGCCTGCTCGATGATCGGGGTGCTGATGCCGCGCCGGTCGACGAAGTCACGGGCCTTGGCGAGGTACTCGCCCTGGATCTCCAGGGCGTTCGCCTCGCGGCCGTTGGCCAGCCGGACCTTCCGGCGGCCGGTGACGTCGTGGGAGATCTCGCGGATCGCCCGGATCGGGTTCTCCAGGGTGAGGTCGCGCATGACCACACCCTCCTCGATCATCCGCAGCACCAGGTCGCAGCTGGCGACCTTGAGCATCGTGGTCGTCTCGCTCATGTTGGAGTCGCCGACGATGACGTGGAGACGGCGGTACTTCTCGGCGTCCGCGTGGGGCTCGTCGCGGGT
>JBFJKO010000364.1:0-3455 GCA_041634935.1 Nocardioides sp. | reverse complement strand
GCTGCCCCGGTCGGGGTCGAAGCGGGCCGACTGACGCCACACCTGGAGGTAGGCCTCCTGGACCGCGTCCTCGGCCTGAGCCCGGTCCCGCAGGACGCGCAGCGCGAGGCCGAACGCCCTGGCCGACGTGGCGTCGTACACCTCGGCGAACGCCTGCTGGTCCCCCGCCGCGCAGCGCCGCAGCGCCGCCGCGAGGACGGCGGTCGCAGACGCGTCGACGGGACGCTCGTCGGGGAAGCCGGTCGGCTCCTCGGAGGCGTTCGTCATGCGATGGGGGTGCAGATCACAGTGGATTCCAGTGGTAGCCGAGACGGCATGCGTCCTTGCCGTGTTCTGGACGAATGTGGACTCACCGTAACGCGTGTGGACCTCTTCGGATACCACCCCTAGTCAGAGGGTGGCATGAACCCCCCAGGGGGTTGGTACAGTGGTGGTGCACCACCTCACGACTGCTGATAACCCCGATCCGATCGACCGCGAAGGAGCCCGCCATGGCTGATTTCACCCTACGTGCCACGACCACGCTGCCCTACGACGAGACCGTCGAGACCGTCCGCGGCCTGCTCGGCGACGCCGGCTTCGGCGTCCTCACGGAGATCGACATCAAGGCGACCTTGAAGAAGAAGCTCGACGTCGACGTGCTGCCCCAGATCATCCTCGGCGCCTGCCGCCCCCAGCTCGCGCACGTCGCACTGCTGGCCGAGCCCGCGATCGCGGCACTGCTCCCCTGCAACGTCGTCGTCCGCTCCCTCGACGACGGCCGCACCGTCGTCGAGGCGATCGACCCCGACGTGATGATGTCGGTGGCCGGCGAGGTCGCTGCCGCCGACGACCTGCGCACCGTCGCCACCGACGCCCGAGAGCGTCTCGAGAAGGCCCTCGCCCAGCTGCCCGGCACCACCGTTGAGGGAGAGAACTGATGGACCTGCAACCCGACGAGATGAAGGCGATCATCACCCGCATGAAGCGGGCCAACGGTCACCTCGCGAGCGTCATCCGGATGATGGAGGAGGGCTCGAGCTGCGAGGACGTCCTCACCCAGCTCGCCGCCGTCAACAAGGCGATCAGCCGCAGCGGCTACGCCATCGTCGCCACCGGCCTCCAGCACTGCCTGACCGAGGGCGACGGCGTCGACGGCGTCGACGTCAAGAAGATGGAGAAGCTCTTCCTCGCCCTGGCGTGAGCTGCCTGACTCAGCTGTGACCCCTCGGGGTGACGCCCGACCCGGGCGGGCAGGCCCTACGCTCCGGGGGTGAGCACGCCTTCCGACCGTCCCGAGCCCGAGCTCGAGGAAGCCTTCGACCGCCTCGTCGACGAGGGCCGCGAACGACTCGACCGTCCGCTGCTGGCCCTCGTCTCGACCGGGCTCCTCGGCGGCATCGACGTCGGGTTCGGGGTGCTCGCCTACTTCGTCGTCAAGGCGCACACCGGCGACACCGTCCTGGCCGGGATCGCCTTCTCGATCGGCTTCGTCGCCCTGCTGCTCGCACGCAGCGAGCTGTTCACCGAGAACTTCCTCGTGCCGGTCACCGCCGTCGCGGCCCGCAGCGGGACGCTGCTCGGACTCGGACGGCTGTGGGTGGTCACCCTCATCACCAACATCATCGGCGGGCTGCTGATCATGTGGATCCTGGTGACCGCCCGCCCCGACCTCCACGCCACGATCGTCGAGGTCGGCACCCACTACGCCGAGCTGGGCGCCAACGGCGAGAGCTTTGCGCTCGCCGTCCTCGCCGGCGCCGTCATCACGCTGATGACGCGCATGCAGCACGCGACCGACAACCTCGGCGTCCAGATCGTCCCCGCGATCCTCTTCGGCTCGCTGCTCGCCGGGGCCGAGCTGTTCCACTGCGTGCTCGACGCGCTCTTCATGCTCGGCGGACTGCTCGCCGGAGCCGACTACGGCCTCGGCGCCGTGGCCGGCGCCGTGGGCTGGGCCCTGATCGGCAACGTCGTCGGCGGGGTCGGCCTGGTCACCGGCATCCGACTGCTGCGGGTCCCCCGCAAGGTCGAGGAAGAGCGCCGCCACCCCGGCTGACCCACCCGCGATGCCGAGCGGAGGGGGTCAGCGGTCGCCCGCGACCAGGGTCTCCAGCGTGAGCTCGGGATGGTCGCGCTCGACCACGCTGATGCGCCACTTGTCGGGCGCCAGCACGAGCAGCGTGCCGTCGCCGCGCTCGAGCACCTCGAGCCCGCGCACGGCGCTGAGTCCGGCCACCGAGGCGGCATCGGTACGGCGGGCCTGGGTGTAGCCGAGAGTCTCGAGGCGGATCGGGGCGCCGAACTCCGCCTCCATGCGCGCCTGGGCGACCTCGAACTGCATCGGGCCGACCGCGGCGAGCACCGGCGACTGGTTGCCGCGCAGCTCGGAGCGCAGCACCTGCACGGTGCCCTCGTGGTCGAGCTGCTCCATGCCCTTGCGGAACTGCTTGAAGCGCCCGGCGTCGGCCGAGGTGGCGACGGCGAAGTGCTCGGGGGCGAACGACGGGATCGGCGGGAAGGCGACCGGCTCGTCGAGGTAGATCGTGTCGCCCACACGCAGCGCGTTGGCGTTGACCAGGCCGATGATGTCGCCGGGGAACGCTGTGTCGAGCACCGATCGCTCCTTGCCGAACAGCGCCTGGGCGTACTTCGTGGCGAAGGGCCGACCCGACTGCGCGTGGGTGGCGACCATGCCCCGCTCGAAGACGCCCGAGCACACGCGGGCGAAGGCCACGGTGTCGCGGTGGGCGGAGTTCATGCCCGCCTGGACCTTGAAGACGAAGGCGCTGAAGGGCGCGGAGACCTCGCGCACCTCGGCAGGACGGCCGTCCTCGTCGGCCTTGCCGTAGCGGAACGCGGGCGGCGAGGGCGCCAGCTCGACCAAGGTCTCGAGGATCGCGGCCACCCCGAAGTTGGAGATGGCCGAGGCGAACAGCACCGGGGTGGTGAACCCCGAGAGGAAGAGGTCCTGGTCGTGGTCGGAGCCGTCGGAGGCGAGCAGGTCGGACTCCTCGACGGCGGCCGTCCAGGCATCGCCCTCGCGGGCGGCAGCGGTGTCGGCGTCCATCCGCTCCTCGGGCGCGCGCGTCGCGCCACCCGCCGTACGGGTGTAGGCGACGTAGCTGTCGGTACGGCGCTCAAGGACGCCGCGGAAGTCGCCGGCGATGCCGACCGGCCAGGTGAGCGGCGTGGGCTGGAGCTCGATCTGGTTCTCGATCTGCTCGAGCAGCTCGAGGGCGTCGAGACCGGGGCGGTCCCACTTGTTGATGACCGTGATGACCGGGATGCCACGCGCCTTGCAGACCCGGAAGAGCTTGAGCGTCTGCGGCTCGAGGCCCTTGGCGGCGTCGATCAGCATCACCGCGCAGTCGACGGCCGAGAGCACGCGGTAGGTGTCCTCGGAGAAGTCGGAGTGACCGGGGGTGTCGACGAGGTTGACGACGTGGTCGCCGTAGGCGAACTGGAGCGCCGCG
>JBFJKO010000363.1:0-3468 GCA_041634935.1 Nocardioides sp. | reverse complement strand
TCGATCCAGCGCTGGATCGCCTCGGTCGTCACCGGCGAGGTGACGATCCGACTGCGTCGCGGCGAGGACTACACGGTCCTGCGCACCGACGGCCCGGCGTTCTCCTACCACCCCGACAAGCTGTCGATGGAGCGCACCGAGCACGCCGCGTTCGGCCCGGTCGACCGCATCGGTCAGCTGACGATGCGCAACCTCGACATCGCCGACTCCCGCGCGCTGCTCGAGCAGTACGCCTCGCAGCCGATCGACCAGGGGCAGGTGCTGGTCGAGAACGGCACGCTGTTCGGCGAGATCGAGCAGGGCGGCGCCGACCGCATTACCAGCAACCCCGACGCGGAGGCCGACACCAGCGACATCGCGCTGGACGCCGCCGCGATGGAGTCCGGCACCGACTGATGGTCCCGATCCAGCGCGTCACCTCCCGGGTGCTCCCGGTCTCGGCCGAGGGCGCAGTGCTGCTGCTCCTCGACCAGGACCCGGCGCGCCCGGGGGTCTTGCGCTGGGGCACCATCGGTGGCGGCGTCGACGCGGGGGAGTCGCACGAGGAGGCCGCCGTGCGGGAGCTCTTCGAGGAGACCGGCGTCGTCGCCCCGGTGAGCGCCCTCGGCTCGCCGTTCCACACCGACACCCTGACCTACACCTACGACGGCGTCGCCTACACCGGTTGGTCGGCCTTCTACGCGATCTCGCTGTCGCGCGAGGTCGAGGTGACGTTCGCGCACCTGGAGCCGGTGGAGGTCGAGAACGTGCTGGAGGCACGCTGGCTGACGCCCGACGAGGTCCGCGCCGACGGCCGACTCGTCGCCCCCGAGCTACCCGACATCATGATCGCGGCCATCGCCGCAGTGAAGGACGCACCGTGAGCAAGCAGGACGCCACCAACACCGGAAAGCTCTGGGGCGGACGGTTCGCCGGCGGCCCGTCGCCCGAGCTCGACGCGCTCTCGCGCTCCACGCACTTCGACTGGCGTCTGACGCCCTACGACCTGGCGGGGTCGCGGGCCCACGCGCACGCGCTGCACCGGGCGGGGCTCCTCGACGACCACGCGGTCGCCGAGCTCGAGCGCGGGCTGGCGGTGCTCGAGGAGCGGTTCCACGACGGCTCCCTGCAGCCCGACCCGTCCGACGAGGACGTGCACGGTGCCCTCGAGCGGCTGCTGCTCGAGGAGGTCGGCGCCGAGGTGGGTGGACGACTGCGCGCCGGGCGCAGCCGCAACGACCAGATCGCCACCCTCTTCAAGATGTTCCTGCGCGACCACGCACGCATCGTGGCGCGCGACGTGCTCCTGCTCGTGGAGGCACTGGTGGCGCAGGCCACCGAGCACCTCGGTGCCGTGATGCCGGGACGCACCCACCTGCAGCACGCCCAGCCGGTGCTGCTCTCGCACCACCTGCTCGCGCACGTGCAGCCGCTGCTGCGCGACATCGACCGGATCCTCGACTGGGACGCCCGCGTCGCCGCCGACTCGCCGTACGGCTCGGGCGCGCTCGCCGGGCAGACGCTCGGGCTCGACCCGGTCGCCGTCGCCCAGGAGCTGGGCTTCGCGGGCTCGAGCGCCAACTCGATCGACGGCACGTCGGCCCGCGACTTCGTCGCCGAGCTGGCCTTCGTGTGCGCGCAGATCGGGGTGGACGTGAGTCGACTGGCCGAGGAGGTCATCCTCTGGTCGACGCGCGAGTTCGGCTTCGTGCGCCTGCACGACTCGTGGTCGACCGGGTCGAGCATCATGCCGCAGAAGAAGAACCCCGACATCGCCGAGCTGGCGCGCGGCAAGTCCGGTCGCCTGATCGGCAACCTCTCCGGCCTGCTCGCGACGCTGAAGGCCCTGCCGCTCGCCTACAACCGCGACCTCCAGGAGGACAAGGAGCCGGTCTTCGACTCCGTCGACACGCTCGAGGTCCTGCTGCCGGCCTTCACCGGCATGATCGCGACCCTGACCTTCGACACCGAGCGGATGGCCGAGCTCGCTCCGCAGGGGTTCTCCCTGGCGACCGACGTGGCGGAGTGGCTCGTGCGCGAGGGGGTCGCGTTCCGCATCGCCCACGAGGTGGCCGGCGCCTGCGTCCAGCGGTGCGAGGAGCTCGGCATCGAGCTGCACGAGCTCACCGACGAGCAGTACGCCGAGATCTCGCCCCACCTCACCCCGGCGGTGCGCGAGGTGCTGACGGTGGACGGCTCGGTCGCTGCTCGCAACGGTCGCGGGGGCACGGCGCCCGAGCGCGTGCGCGAACAGCTCGACGAGGTCACCGGTCGCGTCGCCCAGCTCCGTGTCCGCCTGGCCTGAGCTGCACGGCCGTCCGGAGGACGTCGCGCCGCTCCTGCTCGGTGCGACGCTGCGGCACGGTCCGGTCGCCGTTCGCCTCACCGAGGTCGAGGCGTACGGCGGCACCGACGACCCGGGCTCCCACGCCGCACGCGGGCCCACGCCGCGCTCCGCGGTGATGTTCGGACCGGCGGGTCATCTCTACTGCTACCTGAGCTACGGGATGCACGTGTGTGCCAACGTCGTGATCGGCGAGGACGGCGAGGCCGGCGGTGTCCTGCTCCGCGCGGGCGTGGTCGTCGACGGCCTCGAGGTCGCTCGGGAGCGGCGTCCCGGCGTCCGCGACACCCACCTGGCCCGCGGCCCGGCACTCCTGGCCCGCGCGCTGGACATCTCGCTCGCCCTGAAGGGGACCGACCTGGCTGCCGGCCCGGTGCGGCTGGAGCTGCCGGGTGCGCCCGCCGGACCCATCGCGGCCGGCCCACGGGTCGGACTGCGACTGGCGGCCCACCGGCCCTGGAGGTTCTGGATGCGCGACGATCCCTCTGTCAGCGCCTACAGGCGCCACCCGAAGGCCGCCGGTGACCCTCTCCCAGGGCCGTAGGGGCACCCCGATTTGGCGTCGTCGGAGGGCGTGTCCTAACGTTCTCGATGTCGCCACGAGCGGCCAGCACCCGAGGGGCCGAGAGGCCGAACTTCGGGGGTTGAGCCATGTAGCGACCTGATCGGTTCGAACGGCCAACTCACTGAGTTGACACCGACGCCAAGGATCAGTAATGTTTCTGAGGTTGCCCCAAGCGCTGGCCCGAAAGGGTACAGCTCGGGTGCGTCTGATGTTTGAGAACTCAACAGTGTGTCATAGTCGACGAATTAGTTTGTTATGCCCGGTCTTTTGATTTGGGTTTGTTTTTTCGGCAATATGATTCTGGCTTAATTGTCGGGGTTTGTTTGCTGGGTTTGGATTTTCTACGGAGAGTTTGATCCTGGCTCAGGACGAACGCTGGCGGCGTGCTTAACACATGCAAGTCGAGCGGTAAGGCACTTCGGTGTACACGAGCGGCGAACGGGTGAGTAACACGTGAGTAATCTGCCCTTCACTCTGGGATAAGCACTCGAAAGGGTGTCTAATACCGGATACGACACAGACCTGCATGGGTTCTGTGTGGAAACTTTTTTGGGTGGGGGATGTGCTCGCGGCCTATCAG
>JBFJKO010000362.1:0-3470 GCA_041634935.1 Nocardioides sp. | reverse complement strand
TCGTCGTTTGGGACCAAACGACACCTCCCACGAGCCTGCGGCGGAGCAGCCGGGGCGGCTAGAGCGCGATGCCGAGCGCGGCGTCGACGACGGCGATGATCGCCACCGCAGCGTCCGGGTCGGAGGTGTCGGCGAGCCCGTCGACCCCCAGCGTGGCGGCCACCCACGACTCGACGGCAGCAACGGCGCGAGGCGCGTCGAGGTCGTCCGCGATCGCCTCGAGCACCTCCCCCACCACCGGGGCTGCGGGGGCGCCGGCGCCCAGGGCGACGGCCCGGCGCCAGTCGCCGAGGGTGTCCAGGGCGTCGAAGAGCTCGGCGTCCTTCCACTCCCAGTCGCTGCGGAAGTGGTGGCGCAGCAGCGCCAGGCGGATCGCCATCGGGTCGATGTCGCTGTTGCGCAGTGCCGAGACGAACACCAGGTTGCCGCGGGACTTCGACATCTTCTCGCCGTCGTAGCCGACCATGCCGGCGTGGCTGTAGATGCCGGCGAACGACGATCCCTCGTTGGCGACCTGCGCGTGGCCCGCGCACATCTCGTGGTGGGGGAACACCAGGTCGCTGCCGCCGCCCTGGACGTCGATGTCGGTGCCGAGGTGGGCCAGCGCGATCGCGGCGCACTCGATGTGCCAGCCGGGGCGTCCCGGACCCCACGGGCTCGGCCACGACGGCTCGCCCTCACGCACGCCGCGCCACACGACACAGTCGAGCGGGTCGCGCTTGCCCTCGCGGTCGGGGTCGCCGCCGCGCTCGGCGAAGAGGGCCAGCATCGTGTCGCGGTCGAGTCCGGACTCCTCGCCGAACGCGTCGTCGGCGCTGACCGAGAAGTAGAGGTCCTGCTCGACCTGGTAGATCGCGCCGTTCGCCTCGAGCACCTTGATCAGGCCCTGCACGAGCGGGATCGACTCGACGGCGCCGATGTAGGACGAGGGCGGCAGCACCCGTAGGGCCTGCATGTCCTGACGGAAGAGCTCGGTCTCGCGCTCCGCGAGCTCGACCCAGTCGATCTTGACCTTCGCGGCGCGCTCGAGCAGCGGGTCGTCGACGTCGGTGACGTTCTGGACGTAGGTCACCTCGTGGCCGGCGTTGCGCCAGGCGCGGTTGAGCAGGTCGAAGCCGACGTACGTCGCCGCGTGGCCCAGGTGGGTGGCGTCGTACGGCGTGATCCCGCAGACGTAGAGGCGCGCCGCCCCGTCGGGCGAGGAGGTCACCTGCGTGCCCGTCGCCGTGTCGAACAGCCGGACCGCCGGGGCGGTCACGGGGAGCGACGAGATCTCAGGCCGGTTCCAAGCACGCATGTCCGCAGCCTAGGGCGTGAGCCGGCGGCAACCCCCACAGCCCCGCGCGCGAGCACTCAGAACGGGGGCCACGGGATCGACGGCCACTCCCCCGACGCCTCGGGCAGCGTGCCGAGGTCGAGCAGACGTCGGCAGCGGTGCTCCAGCACGAGCACCTCCTTGGGCGTCAGGTGCTCGGCCAGCTCGGTCCCGAGATCGCCGGCGAGCCCGCGCAGGACGCGCTCGATGCCCGCGACGTCCTCGTCGTCGAGCGTCTCGCCGCCCCAGCCCCACAGCACGGTGCGCAGCTTGACCTCCTGGTGGAAGGTCAGGCCGTGGTCGACGCCGAAGCGGTGGCCGTCGGCCATCTCGAGCACGTGACCGCCCTTGCGGTCGGCGTTGTTGGTGATCACGTCGAAGACCGCCATCCGACGCAGCGCCGTCGTGTCCTCGTGCACGAGCGCGACGTCGCGGTCGCGGTCGTCGACGGCCTCGAGCACCAGCCGCCACCCGGCGGGCGTGTCGTGCGGGCGCACCAGCATCACGGCGTCCTGCTCGGGGTCGGGCTCCTGCCACTCCTGGATCATGCCGAGGCCGTGCGGCCCCTCGCCGAGCCACGTGCGGGGCACGACGTCCCAGCCGGTCGCCACCGAGACGGCGTACGCCGCCACCTCCCGCCCGGCGAGGGTGCCGTCGGGGAAGTCCCAGAGCGGACGCTCGCCGGCCACCGGCTTGTAGACGACCTGCCGACCCTCCAGCTCACCGAGGAACGTCGCGTTGGACGCCGGCATGATGCGTCCCTGAAGCTCGAGCGTGCTCATCCGTCGCGAGTCACGGGTCGCGTCGACGGAAGCCGTTGGCGCGCACGCACAGGTGGCCGTTCGGGTCGATCGGGTTGCCGCAGAAGGGACAGCTCGGCCGGCCGGCCTCGAGCACCTGCTCGGCGCGCTTCACGAACGAGCGCGCCGCGGCGGCGGTGATGCGGACGAGGAACACCTCGTCGGGCTCGGGCTCCTCGAAGTCCTCGTCGACCTGGTCGGGCGAGACGACGGCCGCCTCGGTGTAGGGGAAGACCTCGATGACGATGCGCTCGTCGCTGGGGTCCCAGGACAGCGTCATCGTGCCCGCGCGGAACTCCTCGTCGATCGGCTGCTCGAGCGGGTCGCTGTCGTCGAGCGCCAGCGGCGCCACCGCGGGTACGACGGACTGGCTGGCCTGGTTGCTCATCACCTCGTCGAGCAGCTCGTCGACGCGCTCGGCGAGGGCCGCCACCTGCTGCTTCTCCAGCGAGACGGACGTGATGCGGGAGCCGGTGCGTGCCTGCAGGAAGAACGTGCGCGCGCCCGGCTCACCGACGGTGCCGGTGACGAAGCGCTCCGGCGGGTCGAATCCGTGGACGATCGGGGCCATGTCATCCACCCTAGGGCCGCCGTCGGGGTGAACCGGTGGCGGCCGATCCCCCGCGTGCCGCACGGGGCTCGTCGGGGCCGGCACCACCTCCCACGACGGCGTCCACGGCGGGTGGGTCCGCCCGCCTGGCACCGCGCTTCTTCGGCGAAGGCGGTCGCAGCCACGACAGGTCGCCCTCGTGGGTGTTCGAGGCCAGCACGTAAGGCCGGGCCGCGGTGTAGCGCACGATCGAGACCGAGGCCGGGTCGACGCCGATGCGCTGGAAGAGGTCGAGGTGCAGGCCGAGGGCATCGGCGAGCACGGACTTGATGATGTCGCCGTGGCTGACCGCCACCCACACCGCGCCGGGGCCGTGCTCGGCCTCGATGCGTGCGTCGTGGCCGCGGATCGCGGCGACCGAGCGGGCCTGCATGGTCGACATCGACTCACCGCCGGGGAAGACCGCCGCCGACGGGTGGGCCTGCACGGTGGCCCAGAGCGCCTCCTTGGCGAGGTCCTTGAGCGCACGGCCCTGCCACTCGCCGTAGTCGCACTCGGTGATCGCCTTGTCATGACGCACCTTGAGCGGGCCGCGGCTCTCGCCCGCCGGCTGCTGGGCGGCGAGGATGGCCTTGGCCGTCTGGCGGCACCGTTCGAGAGGACTGCTCACGAGGTCCGCCAGCGGCACGGCGCCGAGCCGGGCGGCCGTGCGTGCGGCCTGCGCCGTGCCCGCCTCGTCGAGACGCACGCCGGCCGTGCGTCCGGCGAGCACGCCGGAGGCGTTGGCCGTCGTCCGGCCGTGTCG
>JBFJKO010000361.1:0-3489 GCA_041634935.1 Nocardioides sp. | reverse complement strand
TTGAAGTGCGCGAAGTCCTCCGGCAGGTGCCACGGGATCGCGCCGTCCGCCCCGATGACGCCGTTGCGGGCGACCGCGGCGATGGCGATGACCTTCATGACAGCGTCATACGGCGATGGGCGCCTTGATGCCCGGGTGCGGGTCGTAGCCGGTCACCGCGATGTGCTCGAGGTCGAAGGCGTCGAGGGCCGTGACGGAAGGATCCAGCTTGAGGCGCGGCAATGGCCACTCCTCGCGCGTGAGCTGGAGTCGCGCCTGGTCGAGGTGGTTGAGGTAGAGGTGCGCGTCGCCGAGCGTGTGCACGAAGTCACCGACCCGGAGGCCGGTCACCTGGGCCACCATGTGGGTGAGCAGGGCGTAGGAGGCGATGTTGAAGGGCACGCCGAGGAACACGTCGGCCGAGCGCTGATAGAGCTGGCACGAGAGCGCACCGTCGGCGACGTAGAACTGGAACATCGTGTGGCACGGCGCAAGGGCCATATGCGGGATGTCGGCGACGTTCCAGGCCGAGACGATGTGACGTCGCGAGTCGGGGTTGGTGCGGAGCTGCTCGACGACCTGGGCGATCTGGTCGACGTGGTGTCCGTCGGGGGTGGGCCAGGAGCGCCACTGGTAGCCGTAGACCGGACCGAGGTCGCCGTGCTCGTCGGCCCACTCGTCCCAGATCGAGACGCCGCGCTCCTGGAGCCACCTCACGTTGGTGTCGCCCCGCAGGAACCACAGCAGCTCGGCGAAGACCGAGCGGGTGTGGATCTTCTTCGTGGTCACCAGCGGGAAGCCGTCGGCCAGCGCGAAGCGCATCTGGTGACCGAAGACCGAGCGGGTGCCGGTGCCCGTGCGGTCGTCCTTCGCGGCGCCGTCGTCGAGGATGCGCTGGAGGAGGTCGTGGTACTGCTGCACCCGGCGAGGCTATCCCAGCGCCACGTCACCCACGACGGTCGTCAGCGTGTCGCCCCCGACCCACACGGTCTGGTCCTCGACGTCGACGTGCACCCTCCCCCGCCGGCCGAGCACGGTGCCCTGGACGGCGACGTACGACGTGGGCAGGTGGGTGCCGACCAGCCAGACCGCCAGCCCGGCGTTGAGGCTGCCGGTCACCGGGTCCTCGGGCACACCGATGCTCGGGCAGAACGCGCGCACCTCGACCTCGGGGTGCCCCTCGCTCTCGCCGGGCCCGATCCCGACCACGCCGATCATCAGGTCGCCCGCGGCCGCGGCGTCGAGCCGGCAGGAACGGGCCGCCTCCGGGTCCCGCAACAGCAGGCCGAGCCAGCCGGGTCCGTTGTCGACCCACGCGGCATCGACGACCTCGCCCGGCACCACGCCGAGCGAGCGGGCCGCGACCTCGAGCGTGGCGTCGTCGAGCGGACCATCGCGCAGCAGCGGCGGACCCGCGAACGCCAACCGCTCCCCACGCCGTACGACCACGTCACCGGCGTCGCACTCCTGCACCACCTCGCCGTCGTGCCGCGGGACTCCCCCGGCCTCGAGCCAGGCGTGCGCCGACCCGAGGGTCGGATGCCCCGCAAACGGGAGCTCACCTCCGGGCGTGAAGATGCGGAGCCGGTAGTCGGCACCCGGTGACCGGGGACGGAGCAGGAACGTCGTCTCCGACAGGTTCGTCCACCGCGCGAACGCCGCCATCTGCTCGTCGGTGAGCTCGTCGGCGTCATGGACCACCGCCACCGGATTGCCGAGCAACGGCTCGTCGCTGAACACGTCGACCTGACGAAAGGGCAGCATGTGACGACCGTAGCGCTCCTCGGAGGCTGAGCAGGGCGAGGAACGAGCCCGTCGACGAAGCCCCGGAACCAACCCGGAATCTCCTCTGATCGCGAGCAAGGGGTGACAGATGGACGAAGGACCGTGGCGGCAACACGTCATGCGCACGGGGCCCAGGTGGCCGAGCTGTCGGCCCGCACACCCGAGCGATACGCCGACGTGCTCGACCGCCTCGGCCGTTGACGGTCCTTCTCACCGCTGAGGATCTACTCGCGCTCGTGAAAGACCTCGACATCGGACCGGTGCGCAACCTCGGACTGCTCGACTCCTCGGCTCATCGCCCTGGGGCGGTCCTCTACGGAGAAGAGGCCTACCCAGACCTGGACCTCAAGGCAGCGGCGCTGCTCGACTCTCTCGTCGGCAACCACGCATTGATCGACGGCGACAAGCGTCTGGGCTGGCTCGCTGTCATCGTCTTCCACGGCCTCAACGGCGCCAACCTCGACGCGCCGGACGACTCGGCCTACGAACTGGTGATGTCCGTAGCGCGGAGAGAGCCGTCCATCAGCGAGATCGCCTCAACCCTTGCCCGATGGCATTGACCGCGACCCCGCGGCAGGGTCGGGCGGAGTGAGGCGCCGCGCGCGATCAGCGGCCGGGCTCCCACTCAGCACTTCGTCTACCAGCGACTCCGGGCCCGACAGGGCCCTCCTCACGTGACGAGGGGATACACCCGTTCATCTAGGGGACGGTCCGCGAAGGCGAGACGCACGACGTCGTCAGCGGAACCCACCCGAAGGCCCTGATCGGTGAGTCCGACCTTGGTGGCCACCCGCCGTGAAGCCGCGTTCTCCTCGTCGATCCAGCCGATGCAGGGACGCTTGGGACCCACTGCGCGGGCAGCCGTCAGAGCAGCAGTCGCCAACTCCGTTGCGTAGCCCCGCCCTTGGTGCGAGACGCGATCCGGTAGTTCAGGTTCCAGTGGCCCCGAGCATGGACCTGGACACCGCCTGATCCGATGACGGCTCCGCCCTCTATGAGTTCGACCGTCCAGTAGCTCAACCCGTCGCGCGACCAGCGCTCAGCCGCCCGGTCGGCGTAGCTCCGCGTCTGCACCATGGCCTTGTGCCGCGCTTCAGGGTGGTGGGTCCACATGCGCGCATCCGACAGCATGGGCCACAAGACCTCCGCGTCAGCGCCCGTCATCTGCCGCAACAAGAGGCGCGACGTGCGGTCCGGGATCGATATGCCATTGCGCACGACGCCAGTGTGCCCCGCCCCTTCCGCTCATCGCCATGAGTGGGTCAGTCCAATGACACCCCATACTGACGACTAGTGGTCCTCACATCCACGAATCTCTCGAACACACGAGCGAGTGTCGGTGGTCACGACTAGAATCGACCCATGCAGACGACGCCCACCCCGACCGCCCTGGACGCGGTTCGGCAGGCCCGAGCCACGGTCGCTGCGGCCGAGGTCGAAGCCTTGCAGCGGGTGGTCGAATGGGCCGCGGAGTTCCGCGTGGACCACTCAGTCGTAGATGAGGCCACCTTCGGTGCCGGTGGCATGATCCTCGGTGGTGTCGGCTGCCCGCTGGTCGATGAATTCGCCGCCTACGACCTCGCAGCCGTCCTCGGCATGAGCAGCGACAGCGGGTGCACCTACATCGGCAAGACCCTCGAGCTCCGCTACCGACTGCGCCGCACCTGGGAACAGGTCATCGCCCTCAAGGTCCCGGTCTGGAAGGCCTTCGTCGTCTGCGAACGC
>JBFJKO010000360.1:0-3505 GCA_041634935.1 Nocardioides sp. | reverse complement strand
GACGGCCGGGCCACGCGCGAGCGTGACCCGGCCGTCGCCCATTTCCTAGGAAGTCCAATAACGTGACCCCCATGCAGATCAGCACCACGCTCTCGACCACGCCCACCTCGGACGACCGCCTGGCCGAGATCCTGGCCAACCCCGGCTTCGGCACGCACTTCACCGACCACATGTTCACGGTGGAGTGGACGCCGGACGCCGGGTGGCACGGCGCTCGCATCGAGCCGTACGGCCCGCTGACGCTCGACCCGGCGACCGCCGTCCTCCACTACGCGCAGGAGACGTTCGAGGGGATGAAGGCCTACCGCCACCCCGACGGGTCGGTCTGGTCGTTCCGCCCCGACCAGAACGGCGCGCGCATGGTGCGTTCGAGCCAGCGCCTGGCCTTCCCCGAGCTCCCGGTCGAGGACTTCGTCGCGGCCGTCGACGCCCTGGTGCGCGTCGACGAGCGTTGGGTGCCCGACGCCAGCGCGGGGGAGAAGTCGCTCTACATCCGTCCGTTCATGATCGCCACCGAGACCTTCCTCGGGGTGCGTCCCTCGCAGCACGTGACCTTCATGGTCATCGCCAGCCCGGCCGGCGCCTACTTCAAGGGCGGCGTGAAGCCGGTGCGCCTCTGGCTCACCGAGGAGTACACCCGCGCCGGGCGCGGCGGGATGGGTGCGGCCAAGACCGGCGGCAACTACGCCAGCTCGCTGGTCGCCCAGCAGGAGGCGCTCAGCCACGGCTGCGACCAGGTCGTGTTCCTCGACGCGACCGAGGGGCGCTACGTCGAGGAGCTCGGCGGCATGAACCTCTACTTCGTCCACGCCGACGGCCACATCGTCACCCCCGAGACCGGCACGATCCTCGAGGGGATCACCCGCGCCAGCATCATCGAGCTCGCCGAGAAGGCCGGCCACCGGGTCGAGGAGCGCCGCTTCTCGATCGACGAGTGGCGCGAGGGCGTGGCCAGCGGCGAGATCACCGAGATCTTCGCCTGCGGCACGGCCGCGGTCGTGACCCCGGTCGGCGAGCTGCTCTGGGACGGCGGCTCGGTGCCGAGCGTGCCGGCGGGCACGGTCGCCGAGCAGCTGCGTGCGCAGCTGGTCGACATCCAGTTCGGACGGGCGGAGGACACCTTCGGCTGGATGCACCGGATCGTCTGAGCCGGCGTCGCGTCCCGGTAGCCTCGATCCGTGACGATCCAGCCGCAGCCCCAGGTGGGTGACTACTCGCTGCTGGCCAAGATCGGCGAGGGCGGCATGGGGGTCGTGCACCTCGCACGTCGGCCGGACGGCGAGCGGGTCGCGCTCAAGGTGCTGCGCCCGCACATCGTCGGCGACGACGAGGCACGGCAGCGACTGGCCCGCGAGGTGGCCTCGCTGTCACGGATCCGCAGTCGCTGGGTGGCCGAGATCCTCGACGCCGACCCGTGGGCGCCGGTGCCCTACGTCGCGACCCGCTACGTGCCCGGTCTCTCGCTGCACGACCACGTGGCGCAGAAGGGGGCGATCGAGGGCGACGACCTGCTTTGGTTCGCCGCCTGCCTGGCCGAGGGGCTCGCCTCCATCCACGAGGTCGGCGTCGTGCACCGCGACATCAAGCCGTCCAACGTGCTCATGGAGGGCCGCACCCCGATCGTCATCGACTTCGGGCTCGCGCGCGTCGCCGACGACCCCCGGCTGACCCACACCGGCTGGTTGCTCGGCACGCCCGGCTACCTCGCCCCCGAGATCCTGTACGGCGAGGACGCCACGGTCGCCTCCGACGTGCAC
This sequence comes from Nocardioides sp., assembly GCA_041634935.1. Classification (GTDB taxonomy): domain Bacteria; phylum Actinomycetota; class Actinomycetes; order Propionibacteriales; family Nocardioidaceae; genus Nocardioides. The sequence goes on along the minus strand of JBFJKO010000360.1, from coordinate 1,748 downwards.
TCCTGGGCGGCCACGGTCGCCTTCGCGGCGACCGGGCGCTCGCCGTTCGGCCGCGGCCCGTCGATGGCGATCATGGACCGCGTCCGCCGCGGGGAGCACGACCTGAGCGGCATGCAGGCGCCGCTGCTCGACGTCGTGACCGCGGCCCTCGACCCGGAGGCCGGACGTCGTCCGAGCCTCGGGGCGATCCTCGCCTGGCTGCGGCCGCAGACCACCCAGCCCTCGCTCGCGCTCGCCTCGGCCCCGACGGTGGTCGAGCGGGTGGGACCCGCCGGCACCCGGCTGATGACGACCGTCCTGCCGGACTCCGCGGCGCGCGCGACCTACCCACCGCCCACCGACGTCCCGCCCCCGCCGCCACCCCAGCCGTGGCCCGCGCGGCCGGAGTGGCACGAGCAGCCCGACGAGCCCGAGGCGCCGCGGGTGCCGTGGGGGGAGCGGCTGCGGCGCTTCGTCGTGGTGCTCGCCGGAGCCGTGCTGGTGGGCGCTGCCTGCACGGCTGCGCCGTGGGTGGCGCTGGCGGTGCTGGTGGTCGCGGTGTGGCTGCTGCGCAGCGGCTCGATCGCCGCCAGCCGGGTGGAGGCGCGGCGTCAGGTGCGGGGCCGTCGGTGGTACGACGCGCCGCAGCTGCTCGTGCACGCGCCCTGGCACCTCGTGCAGTCGATCCCGTCCACGATCATGCTCCTGCTGTGGAGCGCCGGGCTCGCGGCCGCGGTGGGGCTGGTCTGCTACGCCGTCACCGCCCCGCTGGCCTGGTCCCTCTTCGGCAGCGGGGTGGTGTTCGCCCTGTCGCTGTGGTGGGGCCCGGGTGGCAGCCGGGTGCGCTCGCCGCTGCGGCGCCTGGTCGTGCCCGCCAGCAGGTCGGCGGCGTCGTGGATGGTCACCGTCGTCGTGCTGCTGGCCCTCGCGGCCGCCCTCGGCGGGTGGGTGCTGGCCAACGGCGTCGCCTGGACGCCGGCGGCCGACGTCCCGTTCATGCCCTGAGACCGGATCATGGGATGTCCGGCACTCCTTCGTGGTGCGTGGCACCATGGTCATGTGCCTCACCGCGACATCATCATTCGCTAGCGCATCGAGCAGCCTGCTCGATGCGCCAACCTCTCGTTCGCCGGGAGGTTTTTTTGTTGCCACGATGAGGGAGCCCCAGGGCTCGTCCCACCCCCGCCCGACCGCCACTCGAAAGTGATCCGATGGACCTGCACGGCGCCTTCCACGTCTACGACACCACCCTGCGCGACGGCGCGCAGCAGGAGGGGCTCAACCTCTCGGTCGCCGACAAGCTCTCGATCGCCCGCCAGCTCGACGGGCTCGGCGTGGGCTACATCGAGGGCGGCTGGCCCGGGGCCAACCCCAAGGACACCGAGTTCTTCCGCCGGGCCGCCTCCGAGCTCGACCTCCACCACGCCAAGCTCGCGGCGTTCGGGTCGACGCGCAAGGCCGGCGTCCGCGCCGCCGACGACCCGCAGGTCGCCGCCCTGCGCGACAGCGGCGCCTCGGTGGTCACCCTCGTCGCCAAGTCGCACGACCGCCACGTCGAGCTGGCGCTGCGCACGACGCTCGAGGAGAACCTCGAGATGATCCGCGACACGGTCTCGCACCTGCGCGCCGAGGGCCAGCAGGTCTTCCTCGACGCCGAGCACTTCTTCGACGGCTACCGCCGCAACCGCGACTACGCCCTCGAGGTCCTGCGCACGGCCTACGACGCCGGCGCCGAGGTGATCGCGCTGTGCGACACCAACGGCGGGATG
>JBFJKO010000359.1:0-3521 GCA_041634935.1 Nocardioides sp. | reverse complement strand
TCGGGCAGATCCGCACCGACGCGCAGCGCGAAGGCACCTACGACCTGATCGTGGTCGACACCCCGCCGTCCCGCTCGGCGCTGGACTTCCTCGACGCCCCCGAGCGTCTCTCCCGCTTCCTCGACGGCCGTTTCATCAAGCTGATGCTCGCCCCCGCCAAGGGGCCCGCGCGCCTACTGACGGCGGGGTTCGGCGTGATCACCAACGCCCTGACCCGCATCCTGGGCGCCCAGGTGCTGCGCGACCTCCAGACCTTCGTCACCGCCATCGACACGGTCTTCGGCGGCTTCCGGCAGCGGGCGATGAAGACCTACGCGCTGCTCCAGGCCGACGAGACGGCCTTCCTCGTCGTGGCCTCGCCCGAGCCGGACGCGTTGCGCGAGGCGGCGTACTTCGTGGAGCGGCTCAGCGAGGACCGGATGCCGCTGGCGGGGCTGATCATCAACCGCTCCAGCCCGGTGCCGCAGAGCGAGCTCTCCGCCGACGAGGCGATGGCCGCGGCCGGTCGGCTCCGCGACCAGGACCCCTCGTCACTCACTGCGGGCCTGCTGCGGCTGCACGCCGACCAGGCTCGGCTCGTCGAGCGGGAGCGTGCGCTGCGGTCGCGGTTCGCGCGAGCGCACCCCCAGGTCGCGACGACGCTGGTGCCGGCGCTGCCGACCGACGTCCACGACCTCGACGGCCTCCGTCGCATCGGCGCCCTGCTGGCGACACCGACCCAGGACTGACCAGCACTGACCAGGACCGGCCAGCACTGGCCGGGACCGATCGACTCGGTCAGCGGGCGTGGCTCAGACCGAGACCTTCGGGGTCGTGGGCGACGCGGCAGCCTCGCGGGTGGAGTCCTTCTTGGCGTTCATGAGCACGGTGCGCCACGAGGCGGAGGGACGACGGCGGAGCAGCGCACGGCGCTCACGCTCGGTCATGCCACCCCAGACACCCCACTCGATTTGGTTGTCCAGCGCCTCGGCAAGGCACTCGGTGCGGACGGGACAGCCGGAGCACAACTGCTTGGCCTTGTTCTGCTCGGCACCACGGACGAAGAGCTCGTCGGGCTTCTCGGCCTTGCATGCGGCGCGTGGCGCCCAGTCCTCTACCCACACAGTCATGATGATGGTCCCCACATCGGTCCGGACGGGCCTAGCACCTCGCGGCGCCGGCGTCGGAAGTTTCCCTTGATAAGAAGGTAAAGACTTCATCGACCTCGCAACAGACTCATTCGACCCAACTTGCCTAGTCACAAATGACTAGACCGACGAGACCGCGCTCTGGCCCGGGGCACCCACCTGGACCCCGTCAGGCGGGTGAGAGGCACGGCGCCGAAGTCGGCCCTGCGCCCACGTCTCCCGTACATTGGCAGGCGTGTCCCGACCCCTTGACGAGCGCCCGCACGCCACCACGGTCCTCTCCCACCTCGGCGTGATGGCCGTCGTGTCGGTGATCCTCGGTGTCGTCGTCGCGGGCCTGGCCATCCCCTTCGCGGGTGTCCTCGGCTTCGCGGCGAGCACCACCGCCAACAGCATCGACAGCCTCCCGCAGGAGCTGGAGACCGAGGCGCTGGCCCAGAAGACGACGATCGTCGACAAGGACGGCAACACGATCGCGACGATCTTCGACGAGAACCGCGTCAACGTCTCGCTCAACCAGATCAACCGGCGCATGGTCAAGGCCCTGGTCTCGATCGAGGACTACCGCTTCTACGAGCACGGTGCGCTCGACTTCAAGGGCACCATGCGCGCCTTCTTCACCAACGCCGCCAACAACGGCGTCGTGCAGGGCGGCTCGACGCTGAGCCAGCAGCTGGTCAAGCAGACCCTGCTGCAGCAGGCCGGCGACGACCCCGAGCAACTGGCCGCGGCCACCGACGACACCTACGCCCGCAAGCTCAAGGAGCTGCGCTACGCGATCGCCCTGGAGAACCGTCACTCCAAGGACTGGATCCTCGAGCGTTACCTCAACATCGTCTACTTCGGCGACGGCGCCTACGGCGTGCAGGCCGCCGCGCGGCACTACTTCGACGTCAACGCCAAGAAGCTCAACCTCAACCAGTCGGCCATCCTCGCCGGCCTGGTGCAGAACCCGAGCGCGTTCGACCCGACCGACTACCCCGACCGGGCGATCGTGCGACGCAACGTCGTGCTCGACCGGATGGCCGAGCTCAACGTGATCACCCAGAAGAAGGCCGACCAGGTCAAGGACCGCGGCCTCGGGCTGGACGTCCAGCCGAGCAACAACGGCTGCGTCAACAGCCAGGCGCCGTTCTTCTGCGCCTACGTCCTGGAGTACCTCCGCGCCGACAAGACCCTCGGTGCCGACCTCGAGGAGCGTAACCGCCTGCTGCTCTCGGGCGGCCTCACGATCAGGACCACCGTCGACCTCACAGCCCAGCGCGCCGCCGACGCCTCGGTCGCGGCCCGGGTGTTCCGCAACGACCAGGCGATCGGCGCCCTCGCGATGGTCGAGCCCGGCACCGGCGAGGTGCGCGCCATCGCGCAGTCACGACCGATGGGACGCAACAAGCGGGACGGCTTCACCTTCCTCAACTACATCGTCCCGAGCCAGTACGGCGACTCCAACGGCTTCCAGGCCGGCTCGACGTTCAAGCCGTTCGTCCTGGCCTCGGCCCTCGAGCAGGGCATCCCGCTCAACCGCACCTACAACTCGCCGCCCAAGATGACCTTCGACAGCGGCGACTTCGCCAACTGCCCCGGGCAGCCGTCGTTCGTCGGGCCCTTCGACATCAGCAACTCGACGACCAGCGGCTACAAGAACCTCTACGACGGCACCCGCGAGTCGGTCAACACCTTCTACATGCAGCTCGAGCGCGACACCGGGGTGTGCAAGCCGTTCCAGCTGGCCAAGGCGATGGGCGTGCAGCTCACCGATCCCAAGGGCAAGCGCGGCCAGCCCGAGCGCGTCCCGACGTTCACCCTAGGGGTCGCCGACGTCAGCCCGCTCGAGATGGCCGAGGCCTACGCGACGTTCGCCGCCCGCGGCCTGCACTGCGCCTCGCGGCCGGTCACCGAGATCGCCGACGCCGCCGACAACGTGCTGCGCACCTATCCCAAGCAGTGCCAGCAGGTGATGCAGCAGAGCACCGCCGACGCCGTCAGCGACGTGCTGCGGGGCGTCATCGAGGGTGGCTTCGCCAGCGCCCAGGCGCTCGACCAGCCCGCCGCGGGCAAGACCGGCACGACCAGCAGCGGCAAGTCGGTGTGGTTCGTGGGCTACACGCCCAACCTGGCCGCGGCCGCGATGATCGCCGGCGCCAACGACTTCGGCACCCCGACCTCCCTCGAAGGGGTCTCGGTCGGCGGGAGCACGATCTTCGGCGCCTCGGGCTCCGGAGACGCCGCCCCGATCTGGGGCAACGCGATGAAGGTCGTCGACGACACCCTGGAGAACCAGCCGTTCGTCTACCCGTCCTCGGTGCCCGGCGCGGGCCAGACCACCGGCCGCGCGCCCGCCCCGTCGTCCTCGTCGTCGTCGTCCTCGCCGACGCCCGCGCCCAGCAACAGCGG
>JBFJKO010000358.1:0-3525 GCA_041634935.1 Nocardioides sp. | reverse complement strand
TGGGTGATCCGGGGGCGTTGGTCGACCGGTTGGGTCAGAACGCGTCGTTGCGGATCAGTGGTCGTGATGGCAGTGACAACCTGCGGTTGTGGTCGCGTGAGGCGGCCTCGTCGTACCGGCCGGTGCTGACCCTGACGTTCAGCTGACCGGACCGGCGGGGTCTCCGCCCGACCTGACGCTGACTCCTGCGGAGGACGTCTCGTCCGGAAGGTCGGGAAGGTCGCGCCACACCTTCCTGAGCGAGGAGGACAGCGCGACGAACTGCACGGCGAAGGAGAGGGACAGGACCGCCGCGGCGCCGTTGGCGCCCTCGAAGGGCGCGACCACGGCCACGCCGAGCAGGCAGACCGTGGTGGAGACGGTCCACGACGTCGCCACCGCGCGGGCCCGGCCCTGGCCCTGGAGGATCGCCGTGAGCAACGATCCCGCCGAGGAGAACGGGAGACCGACGAGGATGATCCGGATCACCGTCTCCGCCCCGGCGTAGCGCGGGCCCAGCCCGCGCTCGACGAGCACGGGAGCTGCCAGGAAGAGCCCCGCGTAGACCACGCACAGTCCAGCGACGACGACGGTGCTCACCTTGAGCAGCCGCCCCACAGCCGCACGTGAGCGCCGACTCCGTGCGGAGGCAGGCAGGAGGACCGAGGCCAGCGCCGACGGCACCAGCTGGAGCGGTCCGATCAGTCTGCTGCCGCTCGAGTACAGCCCGGCCTGGGTGCCGCCGGCCAACGACGCCACCAGGACCGCGTCGAGGTTGCGTGCCTGCACGGCGATGCTGGTGAGCCAGAACGCTCGAGCCTTGCGGAGCAGGTCGCGGTAGGACAGGTCGGAGGGGGTGGTCACCCGACGTCGGATGTAGAGGTTCGCGAACGTGGCCGACCCCACCGCAGCCACGGCTGCGGCCGTCGAGAACGACAGCAGGGGGTCCAGCCCGGACCGCTCGAGCGCCAGGAAGAGCACGATCGCCGAGATCCGTCGCGCGACGAGGTTGTACATCGACACGTGCACGTCGCCGTCGGCGAAGGCGACCGCGAGGCGGGAGTCGGCGTTGCGCTCGCCCGCAGCGGCGATCGCGAGGGGCAGCATCGGCCAGAACGTCGGGCTGATCAGCGCCGCTGCTACTGCAAGGCCACCGCCGCTGACCACGACGACCACGGCAGCGCTGAACGAGGTGAAGCGCAGGGACGTGGCAACCGCCCCCGAGGTGGGGTGAGCCGCCCGCTCGCGCGACATGAAGGCGATGACCCCGCAGTCGGAGAAGGCCTGGGCGAGCGTCACGATCCCTAGGTAGGCCGTGAACAAGCCGAACTCGCTCACGGGTAGCGTCCGCGCGGCCAGGACGAGCAGGACCGCCTGGAGCCCGGCGGCCATGATGCGACCTGCGGTGACCCACGCGACCTGGTGCGCGACCGGGCGCGCAGCGGTGGCCGGTGAGGTCGGGTCGGCCTCAGGCGTGCTCTGCGCCACGCGTATCGCCCTTCGTCAACGAGTCGGCCACGGTCCGTCGGATGGACTCCAGGCTGGCGCGGGCCTCGGCCAGCAGCGGACTCAGCGCGCGGCGCCCGTCCAGGGCGTCGGCGAGCAGACGCGGGGGAACGGTGCCGGCTTCCCGATCGACCAGCGGGAGGGGGATCAGGCAGCCGAGGGTGGCCTGGAGCTTGTCGGAGTCGCGGTAGGTGGCCCCGATCGGCACCGCCCCGGCTGTCGTGGCCATCAGCAGGCCGTGCAGGCGATCACTCACCACCAGGGAGCAGGAGCGGTAGGCAGACCTCACGCGAACCAGCTGCTCGCGTGGGGTGTGGCCCTCCCACCCGAGGTGTTCTATCCCGAGCTCGCGCGCGAGCTCGTCGTGACTCGCGTGGTCCGACCCGACCTGGGTCACCAGCAGCGGGCGGAGCCCGACCTCCGCGGACTGCTCGAGCAGCGACCGGACCAGGTCGGTCGGTGGCGGGCGGTCGCCGCGGAAGGAAAGAGCGAGTCGGTCACGCGTGGACGAGGGGTCGGACGTGGCGTCCGGGACCTCGGAGAACGCCAGGTCGGGAGCCATGGTTGCGGGGCCGCGCAGGATCGCCACGCTCTCGTGGTCACGCAGGGCGCACACGGTGGTGGTGCGGGCCAGGAGCCGCTCCAGGTCGCGCGCGGGGCGAGCCTCCCCGCGCACGGCGCGGCCCAGGACCACCACTTCACCCCCGCCGAGGCGGACCAGGGCGGCGTTGAGCAGGTTGGCCAGGGACTTCGGCCAGGTGCGTCGTCCGGGCAGGAGTCCCAGAGGCCCGGGCGCGAAGGCGAGGTGGGCTCGTCGGACCAGCGCTCGGGCGACCAGGGCAGCCTCGAAGGCCGCCGAGGAGCGGTACAGCACGGTGCCGGCGGGAAGGTCGAAGGCCTCGATGTACGGAGCCGGCATGTCGCCGACGAACACCCGGAGTCGTGCGCCCGGAGCCGAGATCCAGTCGACGAAGACCTGCCTGATGACGATGTCCCCCAGGTTGTCGCGCTGGGCGGCGATGCTGCAGAACATGCTCCGGCGGCTCGTCATGTCCCTCAGTATCTGTCATCAGGACCCGGAGCCTCGCAGGAGCCACGTCGCCGCTTGCTCGCGGTGATTGACTGTCACGGTGCACCATCACGCCGGCCTGCCTCCTGGCACGGTCTCGCGACGCCGTGCAGTGCTCGTGGCCCTGGTCGCGCTCGCGGTCGGGATCGGTCTGGGGCTCATGGCACCCAGGGTGGTCTCCGAGGTCGTCGGTGACGAGCGCACACCTGAGGCGGAGGCACCCTCACCCACGCCGACGGGTGTCGCCGAGCCCGGGTCCGACCCCGAGACCGTCTTCGCGCACTACTTCCCGCCGTACCCGATCTCCATCGACAACCTGCCCCCCGACGAGGACTACTACGCACGCGGCTACCTCTCGGTCGACGGCGAGGGCGGCAAGCACCAGGCCTACGGGGGGCTGCTGCGTGACCGGCCCCTGGGTCGAGCCCCTCGCCCCGGCGACTGGAAGGTGGCGGACATGCTCACCGAGATCCAGCAGGCCCGCGAGGCGGGGATCGACGGCTTCACGCTCGATCTCCTGGCCCTGTCGGGACGCACCTGGGACATCGCGATGGACCTGATGACGGCGGCCGACCTCGATGGTGACTTCCAGATCGTCCCGATGCTCGACACCTCGTCGGTCGATGCGACGCCGCCCGAGGTCGCCGACGCGGTCTCCGTGCTCCTGGAGCGCCCCTCGGCCCACCGGATCGACGGCGAGCCCGTCCTGGCCAGCTTTCTCGCCGAGGCGCGGTCGGTGGGGTGGTGGCGCGAGGTGCTGACCCTGCTCGAGGGGCAGGTGGGTGCCCCGGTGAAGTTCATCGCGGTCTTCAACTCTCCGACCGAGTCGACGATGGCGGCGTACGCCGCCATCAGCTACGGGCTCGGGAGCTGGGGGTACCGCACAGCCCAGGCGGCCGCCGCGGCGCCCGACCTCGCGGCTCGCGCCCACGCGCTGGGGATGAGGTGGATGCAGGCCGTGGCCGTGCAGG
>JBFJKO010000357.1:0-3533 GCA_041634935.1 Nocardioides sp. | reverse complement strand
GCGACGCGGCTCCGGCCGCGTAGCGTTTGTCTCGATGATCACCACCGACCAGGGCTCCGACAGCCCAGCCGAGACCGACCCGTCCTCGTTCCGCGAGGACGGGTCGGTCCTGCGTCCGACCCAGCACCTTCCTGAGCGCCAGATCACCTGGCGCCGGCTGCGGGGCCCGGCCACCGTCGTCGCCCTGGCCGCCTCCGCGATCGGCTCGCTCGGGGTGGTGCTCGGCACCGTGGTGGCCGGTCGTCTCGCCGAGGACCCCACCGCGGCGCTGGTCTGGCTCCTCGCGCTCTGCGTCGTGGGCGCCGCCGTCCTCGACACCGCCGGTCGCACCGTCTGGGCCGCGATCTGCGACCGGGCCGAGGGCACGCTGCGCGCCGACCTGCTCAGCGCCGCGCTGCACCAGCCGCTCGCCCAGCTCTCCGAGCAGGCCGTCGGCGAGGTCCTCGACCGCGTCGACGACGACACCTGGGAGGTCGGCAGCCTGGTGCGGCGCCAGGTGTGGGAGGTCCTGCGGACCGCCTTCGCCACCCTGCCGATGTGGGTCGTGGCGGGGCTGACCTGGTGGCCGGCCTGGCTCCTCTTCCCGGCCTTCGGCGTCGCGGCGGTCGCCGTCGTGCGCCCGCTCCTCCCCGAGATCGCCACCCGCAAGGTCGAGGAGGAGATCGCCTGGACCGACCACGCCGCGGCGCTCGAGGAGGGCATCGCCGGACGCGACGACCTCCGCACGAGCCTCGGCCAGGCCCACGTCGTACGACGTCTGGCCCAGCTGTCGGCGCGGGTGCACGAGCTCTTCGACCGGGTCCTGGTGCTCGAGGTGCAGGTGACCCGCCGGGCCGGGGTCCTGCTGCACGCCCTGCTGGCCGGAGTCGCGGTCGCCGGCATCGCGCTGGTGATGTCCGACGACCTCTCGGTCGCCCGCTTGGTCACCCTCTTCCTCGTCACCTCGACCTTCGTCGGGCAGATCAACCACCTCACCCAGTGGCTGCCCGACCTCCAGGCCGGTCTCGGCGCCGTCATGCGCCTGCGCCAGCTGCTCGAGACCGCCCCGGAGCCGGCCGGCGGGCTGCCGCTGCCCGAGGGCCCGCTCGGCCTCGAGCTGCGCGACCTCCACTTCTCCTACGAGCAGGGCACCTTCGCGCTCCACGAGGTCGACCTGGTGGTGCCGGCCGGTCGCACGTGCGCCCTGGTCGGACGCACCGGCTCCGGCAAGTCGACGCTGGCCTCCCTGGTGTCGCGAGCCGTCGAGCCCGAGCGCGGCTCGGTGCTGCTGGGCGGGGTCGACGTCCTCGACCTCGACCTGCAGCAGCTGCGCGCCGCCGTGGGCGTGGTCACCCAGCGCACCGAGATCCTCGCCGGCACGCTCGCCGAGAACATCGCCCTCTTCGCCGACCTGCCCCGCGAGCGGGTCGAGGGCGCGGTCACCGAGCTCGGCCTCGACTCCTGGGTCTCCGGCCTGCCCGACGGTCTCGACACGCTCCTCGGACCCGGCGGCACGACGCTGTCGTCGGGGGAGGCCCAGCTGGTCTCCTTCGCGCGCCTGCTCGTGCGCGACGTCTCGGTCGTCGTCCTCGACGAGGCGACCGCCCGGATGGACCCCCTCACCGAGGCGTTGGTGGTCCGCGCCGCCGACCGCCTCCTCACCGGCCGCACCGGCGTCCTCATCGCCCACCGGCTCTCCACGACCGCGCGCGCCGACACGGTCGCGGTCCTCGAGGCCGGCACCGTCATCCAGCAGGGACCGAGGGCGACGCTCTCCGTCGTCGAGGGGCCGTTCCGCACGCTCCTGCAGGCGAGCGTCGACGTCGAGCGCCTCGACGAGTCCGTCGACCTCGAGCCCGAGGCCGACGGCGCGAGCGTGACGCAGGTCGGGGGCACCCGTCGTACCGGTCCGGCACCGGCGGCCCCCGAGACGGCACCGTCGTCGAGCCTGGCGCGGGGGATCATCAAGGCGCTGCTCATCCACCCCGCGTGGGGGATGCTGTCGGTGGCCTTCTTCGTCGCGACGTCGCTGCTCGGCGCGTACGGCGCCCTCACCGGGTTCGTGTGGGGTCGTCTGGTCGAGGACCTGAAGGCGGGCGGTGAGCCGTGGGGCTACACCGGGCTGCTGGTGGTGTGCCTGATCGCGGCGCCGCTCGTGCTTGCCTCGGCCATCAGGCGCTACCCGCGCTGGTGGATCGCGGTGATGCTGCGCGTGCGCATGGCGGTGCTCACCGGCCAGACCGAGCAGCACCGCCTCGGCCGCACGCCGCCGGGCGAGGTGGTGGCGCGCTCGATGGACGCCGACCGCTACGCGCGCTACGCCGACCGCTGGGTCGACTTCGGCACCGGGCTGGTGGTCGTCGCGGTCACCGCGATCGCCGGGTGGAGCCTGCTCGCCGGTGGCGTCCTGCTGGCGGTCATGGCCGGGTCGGCTCTCGCCTCGACGATCGGTCGCCCGATCGCCGGACGCTCGGCCACCGCCTCCTCGGCGGCGCGTGCCGGGTTCGGTCGCTCGCTGGTCTCGGTGCTGGAGTCGGCGCGCACGGTCAAGCTCGCCGCCGCGACTCCCGACGTCCACCGCCACCTCCGCACGGTCGACGACGGGCGGGTCGAGGCCGCGGTCTTCGAGCACCGCGTCCAGGCCGTGCTCGACGGCGTGCCGATCGTAATGGTGCAGCTCGGCGTGGTCGCCGCCTGGGCGACGTACTTCCTCGGCGGCTGGGGCCTGGCCACGGCGCTGCTCGTGGCCTCGGCCGTCAACGGCTTCGACTGGTTCGGTCGGGTCGCGGGCTCCGTGATCACCGAGGCGCCCGGCACCCGCTCGTGGCAGGTGGCGACCAGCGCGTTCGCCGGCGGGGGAGACCTGATGGACGTGCCCGCAGGCGTCGACCTCGTCACCGGGGAGGCCCCCGACCCGACCCCGGCCTCGCGCGTGCCGCTCCAGCGGCTCGACCTGCGCGGCGTGGAGGCGGTCCACGAGGACGGCACCCGCGGTGCGATCGGGGTCGACCTGTCGGTCGAGGCCGGCGAGCTCGTGCTGCTGCTCGGGCAGGTGGGCTCCGGCAAGTCGAGCCTGCTCGCCGCGCTGGCGGGGCTGATCGACCACACCGGGACGATCTCCTGGAACGGTGAGGAGATCGACGACGCGCAGCAGTTCCTGCGACCCGGCCAGGTGGCCTACGTCGCCCAGGTGCCGCGCGTGCTGTCGGGCACCTTCTCCGACAACATCCGGCTCGGCCACAGCCGTCCGATGCAGGCCGCTATCGACGACGCCCGGCTGCGGCGCGACGTCACGGACGCCGGCGGGCACGACTCCCTCGTCGGGCACCGCGGCGTACGGCTCTCGGGCGGGCAGGTCCAGCGACTGGCCCTGGCCCGTGCGCTGGCCGCCGACGCCGAGCTGCTGCTGGCCGACGACGTGTCGAGCGCCCTCGACGCCGCCACCGAGGTCGAGCTCTGGGCGGCCCTGCGCGAGCGCGGCACCACGGTGCTCGGCGCGACGTCCAAGCGCGCCGCGCTGGCCCAGGCCGACCGGGTGGTCGTGCTCGTGGAGG
>JBFJKO010000356.1:0-3566 GCA_041634935.1 Nocardioides sp. | reverse complement strand
CTCACGCCGATCATGCGGAACCACAACTCGACCCAGAAGAAGAGCTTCTATCCGCACGAGCTGACGGGTGATCATCTTCGTGCGTACCGGGCCTACGCACGTCTCAAGGTACGGCTCGCTCCCATGGTCGACAGGTGGACCCAACGCGCGACACGGGGCCGGGGGATCGGTCCGGTGCGGCCGATGCCTCTCATCGACAGGTCGCCAGCGGCCAGGAGTCTCGACAACCAGTGGTTGCTAGGTGATGACCTCCTCGTGCGTCCGGTGCTGAAGCGCGGGGCAACGCGCGTACGGACCTATCTCCCTCGTGGGGACCGGTGGCGCCAGGTTTCGGTCACGCACGCCGGTCGCCTGCGTGCCACTGGCGACGTCTTCCGCGGAGGGCGCTTCGTTCGGCAACCCGTTGGTCTGCGCGATATTGCCTTGTATGTACGGGTAGGCGGAACGGACCTTGGCGGCGTGCTGGTCCCCTGAGCCTGTCACTCACCGCTGGATCACATCCCTGACAGTTGGGCGGTCAGAAGAGGTGCGCTTGCGGTGCGCGACAGACGGCGGTCAGTCGACGTCGACGAACGCCCGCTCGAGCACGGGCTGGAGGTCGAGGCCCTGGGGCATCGTGCCGAAGGCGCCGCCCCAGTCACGCGAGAGCCGGGTCGCGCAGAACGCGTCGGCCACCGCCGCGGGGGCGTGCTGCACCAGCAGCGAGCCCTGCAGCACCAGCGCCAGCTGCTCGACGAGACGGCGCGCGCGCAGCTCGAGGTCGTCGGCGTCCGAGAGCTCCTTCTTGACCAGTGCGACGGCGTCGTCGAGGCGGTGGTCGGCACCGGCGGCCAGCTCGACCTCGGTGAAGAAGCGCTCCAGCGACTGCGGCTCGCGGCCGATCGCGCGCAGGGCGTCGAGGGCCGCGACGTTGCCCGAGCCCTCCCAGATCGAGAGCAGCGGCAGCTCGCGGTAGATGCGCGGCATCCCGGAGTCCTCCACGTAGCCGTTGCCGCCCAGGCACTCCATCGCCTCGCCGGCGACGGCCGGGCCGCGCTTGCACACCCAGTACTTCGTGACCGCGAGCGCGAGGCGCCGGAAGGCCGCCTCGTCCTCGTCGCCGCGCACCGCCCGGTCGCTGGCCCCGGCCAGGCGCATCGCGACGGTGGTGGCGGCCTCGGACTCGACGACCAGGTCGGCCAGCACGTTGCGCATCAGCGGCTGGTCGATCAGGGCCTTGCCGAAGGCGCTGCGGTGGCGGGCGTGGTGCGTCGCCTGGACGACGGCGGCGCGCATGCCGGAGGCGGTGCCGAGGGTGCAGTCGAGCCGGGTCATGTTGACCATCTCCACGATGGTGCGCACCCCGCGTCCCTCCTCGCCGACCAGGTGCGCCACGGCGCCGTCGTACTCGATCTCGGACGAGGCGTTCGACTTGTTGCCGAGCTTGTCCTTGAGGCGCATCAGGTGCATCGGGTTGCGCTCCCCGTCGGGCAGCACGCGCGGCACGAGGAAGCACGAGAGACCGTCGGGCGTCTGGGCGAGGGCGAGGAAGAGGTCCGACATCGGCGCGGAGGTGAACCACTTGTGGCCGGTCAGGCGGTAGGACCCGTCGGGCTGCCGCCGCGCCTGCGTGGTGTTGGCGCGCACGTCGGAGCCGCCCTGCTTCTCGGTCATCGACATGCCCGCGATCAGCCCCGACTTCGACGTCGGCACGCGCAGGCCCGGGTCGTAGGTCGTGGACGTCAGCAGCGGCTCGTACGTCGCCGCCAGGTCGGGCGCCGCGCGCAGGGCCGGCACCACGGCGTAGGTCATCGAGATCGGGCAGCCGTGGCCGGCGTCGACGTTCCACGCCATGAACTTCGCCGCCCGGGCGACGTGGGCGCCGGGACGCTCGTCGGCCCAGGGCGCGCCGTGGAGCCCGTGCTCGACAGCGGTCTGCACGAGGCGGTGGTAGGACGGGGTGTACTCGACCTCGTCGATGCGGTGCCCGTAGCGGTCGTGGGTCGTGAGCAGCGGGGGAGTGCGCTCGGCGAGCCGGCCCCACTCCTGGGCCTCGGCCGTGCCGGCCAGCCGACCGAGCTCCGAGATCTCCTCGCGCGCCCAGTCCGCGCCCTCGCGCGCGAGGGCCTCCTGGAGCGCGGGGTCGGCGGACGTGTCGTGGCCGACGAGCGGCGGCACCTGATTGGTGACCTCGTGCGTGCGGTGGGTGGGGTGGGTGCTCATGAGGGAGTGGCTCCTAGGGCTCGAAGGGCGAAGGCGGTCAGCTGAGGGACGACGTGGGGAGGGGCGCTGCCGTCGGCGAGGGGGACGACGAGCGCCTCGGCCATCGCCCCGACGAGGGCGGCGGCGGTGACGTCCGGCTCCTGCGCGGGCAGCTCGCCGCTCGCGACGCCGTCGGCGACGAGGGCGGCGAAGAGGGTGCGCCAGGCCCGGCGGTAGACGAGGCGCTCGGCCTCGATGCGGGGGTCGACCGGCTCGGCGATCAGTGCGTAGGCGAGCCGCGGGCCCGCGAGAGCGCGGTGCGCGAAGGTCTCCACCGCACGGACGGCGCGTTCGGCGATCGGGCCGGGTGCGGCGGCCGCGGCGGCGACGGCGTCCACCTCGCGCTGGGTCGCGGCGCGGAAGACCTCGGCGAAGAGGGCGCCCTTGTCGGGGAAGTGGCGGTAGACGGTGCCGGTGGCGACCTCGGCCCGCTCGGCGACCGCGGCGATCGAGCAGCCGGCGTAGCCGTGGGTGGCCACGAGGTCGTGGGCGGCGTCGACGAGGCGGGTGCGCGTGGCGTCGAGCCGCTCTTGCACGGCTGCGGTTCGTCGGTAGGCCACGTAAGTAGTGAACACCGATTCACTTCTTCGCGCAAGGCGTGGCTGGGAAGTAAGGATGTCTCTTAGCCGTTGACAACTAGAACGTGTTCCAGAATGCTGACAGGCGTCAACTCATGATCCACGTCACAGCTGGAGGCCCACCCGTGACCCAGGCGCCACCGCCCAGCGACCTGAAGATGCAGCGCTCCAGCAGGGACGCGGCCACCGTGCCGGCCCTGCTCGCCGGCTGGCTGTCGGACCGGCTGGGGCCCCAGGCCGACCCGGAGGTCGTCCTGCACTCCGGGATCGATGCCAACGGGATGAGCTCGGAGACGCTTGTCCTCGACGCGACCTGGACCGAGGCCGGTCGTCGCGACACCCACGAGTACGTCGCCCGCGTCGCACCGGCGGCCGAGGACGTCCCGGTCTTCGAGACCTACGCGCTCGACCACCAGCACGAGACGATGCGCCTGGTCGGCGAGCTCACCGACGTGCCCGTCCCGGCCGTCGGTCTGCTCGAGCCGACCGGCGCGGTGCTCGGCACGCCGTTCTTCCTCATGGAGCGCGTCGGCGGCCTGATCCCACCGGACGTGCTGCCCTACAACTTCGGCGACAACTGGCTGTACGACGCCTCGCTCGCCGACCAGCGCCGGGTCCAGGACCAGACCGTCGGCGTCATCGCCGGCCTCCACTCGATCCCGGATGCGGCCGGGACGTTCGCCTTCCTCGACCCGCGGCACCCCGGGGAGACGCCGCTGGCGCGCAACCTCGCGCGGACCCGTGCCT
>JBFJKO010000355.1:0-3581 GCA_041634935.1 Nocardioides sp. | reverse complement strand
GAGATCGAGACCGCCGCCGTCCTGTCGGCGGTGCTGAGTGTGCCCGCCTCGGTCGCGGCCGCGACCGACACGAGCGTGTCGCTCGCGGCCCACCTCACGTTCGCCGGCGTCCTGGCGACGACCAGCGCCCTGGTGCACCGCGACCGCCGACTGCTCTCGGTGCCGGGCACGCTGCTGCTCGCCGCCGCCACCTGGGTGCGCCTCCACGACCTGGGCGTGACCGCTCCGGAGCCCTACACGCTGCCGCTGGCCCTGGTGCTCGCCGTGGTCGGACTGGAGCGGCTGCGCCGCGATGCCGACGCCCCGACCCTGGTGACCCTGCTCCCCGGGCTGCTGCTCGCGACGGTTCCCTCGCTGCTGTGGGTGCTCGACGACCCGCTGTCGCTGCGCGCGCTGCTGCTGGGTCTCGCATGCCTCGCGCTGGTGCTCGGTGGCGTCGCGCTGCGCTGGAGCGGGCCGGTGGTCGCGGGAGCCGCGGTGGGTGCGGTGCTGGTGGTGCGCGAGCTGGCGCCGTACTACGGACAGAGCCCGCAGTGGCTGGTCATCGGCGCGGCCGGCGTCCTGCTGACGGTCGTCGGGGTGACGTGGGAGCGGCGGCTGCAGGACCTCCACCGGATCGGGGAAGCCCTGGGGCGGCTGCGCTGACGCGGCGCGCCGGGGCGCACGACGGGCCCGCGCCGACCGGGGTGGGCGGGGCGGGCCCGTCGGGGGTGCTGCTGGGGGTACTACTCGCCGGCCGCGGCGGCCGCGGCCTTCTCGCTGGACGCGTCGGCGGTGCTGAGCGCGCCGCTCTTGTCCTCGAGGTGGGCGCGCACGAACCAGTGGAACAGCTCGAGCTTGTCGGTCTGGCCGATGAACATGTCCTCGGTGACCGGGTCGAGGTCGCCGAGCTCCTTGATCTGCTCGCGGTAGCTGGTGATCACGCCCTGGTAGACGATGTCGAGGGCGCCGAGGTGCTCCTGGGTCGTCGCGCGACCGATGGAGTACTCGCTCCACGTGCGGTTGTCGACGATCGAGCCGGGCGTGCCCTGCGGGGAGCCGCCGAGGGTGGCGATGCGCTCGGCCAGGTCGTCGGCGAACCCGCGCACCTCCTCGACCTGCGGGTCGATCATCTCGTGCACGGAGATGAAGTGGGGGCCGACGACGTTCCAGTGCACGTGCTTGAGGGTCAGGTGCAGGTCGTTGGCTGCGTGCAGCCGGTCCTGGAGGATGTCGACGACGCGCTCGGCGTCCGCGGTGGGGATGCCGGGGGTGGTGTATCGGAGCTTGCCGGTGTTGGTAGCCATTTCTCCAACCTAGGAGGGCCCCGGCGAGGACCAGACCACCGCTAAGGGTGATGTTGGGCGTGAGGAGGATCGCCCGCGTGTAGAACAAGTTCTACTCGCGGCGGTCCGGCGCCTATCCTGGGGCGATGAAGACGCTGATGAACTGCCCCTGCGGCGAGCAGATCCGTGGTGTCGACGAGGACGACCTGGTCGAGAAGACGCAGGCGCACCTCGCCGCCGAGCACCCCGGTCGCGAGTACGAGCGCGAGCAGATCCTGTTCCTGGCCCTCTGACTCCTGGCCCTCTGACTCCTGGCCCTCGCTCCCGCGCCGTCACGTCGGCGCACGGGGCGTGCTCAGTCGTGCTCAGTCGTGCGCGGTGAGGGCCGCCGGGTTCGGCTTGGGGGTGCCGGGTGACTCCTCCGAGCGCGCCCAGCGAGGCAGGATGAACACGCCCTCGGCCTCGACCGTGACGCCGTCCGGACCGATGATCTCGCCGGTCGCGTAGGTCTTGATCCCGTCGACGCGATCGATGCGGGCCACCCCGCGCAGGTCGCCCAGCGGGGTCGGACGGCGGTAGCGCAGCGTGAGCGTGCCGGTCATGCCCGGGCGCCCGCCGGCCCCGGCCGACTCACCGAGGAGCTGGTCGAGGATCAGCGCGGAGACGCCGCCGTGCGCCAGGGTGGGCGGCCCCTCGTAGGCCGCGCCGAGGTGGAAGTCGCACCACACGTCGCCGTTCCCGCTGGGGTCACGCTCGATCACCAGGGGAGGCGCGACGGGGTTGCGCACGCCGACGACGGCGTTGCCCCAGTTGCGGCTCTTCCCGTCGGCGCCGAACCGGGCGCCGTACGTGCCGGCGATCTGGCGCGCGCGCAACCGCGCGGTCAGCGCCTCGACCTCGGCCTGCACGGCGCGGATCTCGTCGTCGTCGACCTCGGTGCGGATCGTGGCGTCCGCCAGGCCTCGGACGGCGTCGGCGAGCGGTCCGTAGAGGGCCGCCTGGCGCTCGATCTCGGCGGCGGAGGCGTCGTCGACGACGAAGCCGGGGATGTCGTGGCGCGGGTCCGGGGGCACCTCGGCACCCTAGGACATCTCTCACGTCGCTCGATCCTTGTCCGGCGCCGGTGCTGCCGGTTGCATGGTCCGGTGACCACCCTGACCCGGCCCGACCTGCGGCTGCACGAGAGCTGGGCCGCGGCCCTGCTCGAGTTCGGCAGCGAGCAGGTGCACGGTGCGGGCAGCTGGGAGGTCCCCGACGAGATCCGGTCGTCGACCTCACGCGAGGCGTGCGCCGCGCTGATCTCCGCGCTGGCGCGACGGGGTGACCCCGACGAGCCACGGCCGGAGGGTCGGGTGCCCAGCGACTACTTCTGGATCACCGACCGCGACGAGGTCGTCGGGTTCCTGGCGATCCGGCACGACCTCACCGCGTTCCTGCGCCAGTCGGGTGGTCACGTCGGCTACTCGGTGCGCCCGAGCCGGCGCCGCCAGGGCCATGCGGGCCGGGCGCTGGCGCTCGGGCTCGACCACGCCGCCGTACGGCTCGGCCTCCCGCGCGTGCTGGTGACGTGCGACCGCGACAACGAGGCGTCGCGGCGCGTGATCGAGTCGTCGGGCGGCGTGCTCGAGGACGTCCGGGAGCGCACGATGCGTTTCTGGATCGACCTCGCCGACCGGGGCGACCGGGCCGATCGGGGCGACCGGGGGGCCGCGGTCACTCCTTCGGTCGGTAGCGCTCCAGCTCGGCCATGAAGCGCTTCGGGTCGACGACCGACGCGCTGATCACCAGCGGGTCCCGCCCGAACCGCCCCAGGAGCACCTTCCAGCCCGGCCGCCCGGCCGTGCCGACGACCTCGATGCGCGTGAAGCGGCTGGTCAGGTCGAACTTCTCCATCGTCTTGCCGCGCACCACCTCGAGCTGACCGGACCGGATGGCGACGTAGGTGGGCGCCGAGCCGGCGCGGATGGCGTAGACGACGAGGGTCAGCGCCAGCAGCGTGCCGGCGGCGCCGAGGGTGAGCGGGCGCGCGTCGTCGTACGCGAGGATCCCGGCGACCACGGTGGCCGCCACGAGCGCGAGCAGCAGCACGCCGACGATGCGGCGTGCGGCGAGCTTGGGGGCGAACTCCACGTTGAGGCTGCGCCCGGTCTCGGGCCCGGCCGACGCACGACGCTCCGCGTCGCTGCGACGACGTCCGGCGGACGGCGAGGCGGCGGGTCGTGCGGGTTCGGCGGGCGACGGCGGGGACGGGTGGGGCGCGACCGGCCGGGACGGCGGGTGCCACGGGGTGGCGGGTGCCGCGTCGTCGGCAGCCGG
>JBFJKO010000354.1:0-3601 GCA_041634935.1 Nocardioides sp. | reverse complement strand
GACGTCCATGTGGGCGGCGTAGTACGACGCCAGGGTCCCGACGTCGCGCCAGTAGCCCTTGTCGCGCTCGGTCGCACCGGGCACGACGTTGTCCTGGTAGTCGTAGACGGCCGCCTGGTCGCGCCGCACGAACGCCGGGACGATGTCGCCGCCCATGTCGTGCTTGGAGCCGTCGGTCGTCGCGTCGCGCGTGACGGCCTCGACGAGGGCGTCGGCGTCGAAGACGTAGTTGCCCATCGAGGCGAGCACCTCGTCGGGGCTGTCGGGCAGCCCGGCCGGGTCGGTCGGCTTCTCGAGGAACTCCCGGATCCGGCGCGGGTCGTCGGGCACGACGTCGATGACGCCGAACTGGTCGGCCAGGCCGATGGGCTGACGGATCGCCGCGACCGTGCAGGCGGCGCCGCTGTCGACGTGCTGGGCGACCATCTGCGAGAAGTCCATGCGGTAGACGTGGTCGGCGCCGACGACCACCACGATGTCGGGCTTCTCGTCCTTGATGTGGTTGAGCGACTGGAAGATCGCGTCCCCCGAGCCGAGGTACCAGTGCTTGCCGACGCGCTGCTGGGCCGGCACGGGCGCGACGTAGTTGCCGAGCATCGTCGACATCCGCCAGGTCTGGGTGACGTGGCGGTCGAGGCTGTGCGACTTGTACTGCGTGAGCACGACCACCTGGAGGTAGCCGGAGTTCACGACGTTGGAGAGGGCGAAGTCGATGAGCCGGTAGATGCCGGCGAACGGGACCGCGGGTTTGGCGCGGTCGGCTGTCAACGGCATGAGCCGCTTGCCCTCTCCACCAGCAAGGACGATGGCCAGGACCTTCGGACGCGCGCTCACCTGGCTCAACGTACGCCCTCCCCCCGCCGCTCGTCAGCCTCCGCGCGACCGTGCGCGGCCGGAACCGCGCAGATCGCGCGCAGATCGCGACGTACTTCGACGGCGAGGCCGTCGAGAACGCCGCCGAGATGCCCTAGGTTCGAGGTGTGCGCGTCGACGTCCTGACCAAGGAGTACCCGCCCGCCGTCTACGGAGGGGCGGGGGTGCACGTGGCCGAGCTGGTGCGGGCCCTGCGCGGCCTCGACGGCCTCGACACCCGGGTGCATGCCTTCGGCGGCGCCCGCGAGGAGCCCGGGACGGCGTCGTACGCCGACCTGGCCGAGCTCGCCGGGGCCAACCCGGCGCTGGCGACGATGGGGGTCGACCTGCGCATCGCCGACGCGTGCGCCGGAGCCGACCTGGTGCACTCCCACACCTGGTACGCCAACCTCGCCGGCCACCTGGCGGGGCTGCTCCACGGCATCCCGCACGTGGTGACGGCCCACTCGCTCGAGCCGCTGCGGCCCTGGAAGGCCGAGCAGCTGGGCGGCGGCTACGCGCTGTCGTCGTGGGTCGAGCGGACGGCCTACGAGTCGGCCGCGGCGGTGATCGCGGTCTCGGCCGCCATGCGCGACGACGTGCTCGCGTCCTACCCGGCGGTCGACCCCGACCGCGTGCACGTCGTGCACAACGGGATCGACACCGCCGACTGGTCACCCATCCACGCCCCGGCGCGGGTGCGCGAGCTGGGCGTCGACCCCGACCGCGAGTCGGTGGTCTTCGTCGGCCGGATCACCCGGCAGAAGGGCCTCCCGCTCTTCCTCCGCTCGGTGGCCCAGCTGCCGCCGGAGGTGCAGATCGTGCTGTGTGCCGGCGCGCCGGACACGCCCGAGATCGAGGCCGAGGTCGTGGCGCTGGTCGAGGAACTGGCGGCCACCCGCACCGGCGTCGTCTGGATCCGCGACATGCTGCCGCGCCCGGACGTCGTGGCGCTGCTCACCGCGGCCACCGTCTTCGCATGCCCCTCGATCTACGAGCCGCTGGGCATCGTCAACCTCGAGGCGATGGCGTGCGAGACCGCCGTGGTCGCCACCGCCACGGGAGGCATCCCGGAGGTCGTCGTGCCCGGGGAGACCGGGCTGCTGGTGCCGATCGACCAGGCCACCGACGGCACGGGCACCCCGCTCGACCCCGACCGCTACGTCGCCGACTTCGCCGACGCGCTCAACGAGCTGGTCGCCGACCCGGAGCGTGCGGCGACGTACGGCCGGGCGGGGCGCGCGCGGGCGATCGAGTCGTTCTCGTGGGACGCCATCGCGGAGCGGACCCGCGAGGTCTACCGCTCGGTGTCGCACACGGTGTAACGCCCGGGGTGGCGCTCGATGTGACGCGGCCTAGAGGCTGTGGCGGGCCGCGCCGCCCGACGCGATCGCGCGCTCACCGAACGGGATGACCACGGCGTCCTGCGCGGGGAGCAGCACCCGCTCGGCGATGCGGTTGCGATGGGCGGAGATCTCGTGGAGGCCGTCGACCACGACGACGCCGCTGAGGTGGTGTCCGCCGCGCAGGCCCTGCGCGAGCGCGGCGTGCATGGCCTCGACCGAGCTCGGCGCGAGGAACTCGCGGCACAGGTAGCGCAGCCAGGGTGCGACGACCTCGACCGCCGTCCGGGCCAGGTCGGGATCGAGCGCCAGCCCGGAGCCGTCGGCCGTCACCACCCAGGGGCACCGGGTGCTGGGCTGGCCGGGCCAGATCCGACGCACGTCGCTGCGTGACGAGAACCCGGCGAGGAAGTCGGTCTCCCCCTGGTGGAGCGGCGGGTCGATGGTCATCGACGCCGGCGGGAGCAGTGGGTGCGTCACGAGCGGTCCGTACCCCCAGGGGCGTCGGGGTATGCCACGCGAGCCGTCGCGGAGCCTCTAATGTGACAGCCGTGACAAAACGGATGTTCGCCCTGTGGAGCAGGGACAGCGACCAGCAGGCCGACCTCGGCGCGCTCCTGCGCGGCGCCGCGACGCAGGACGCGCTGCGTGCCGCCGGGGTGACCCGCTGGCAGGTCAACGTCGACGACGAGCCGGTCGCCGCGGCCATGCGTCTGCCCGCGGGCGACGCCCCCGTGGCGGCGGTCGTGAGCGCGTGGGACGGCGCGGCCGACGCGGTCCTCGCCGTCCTGCGTGGTCTCCCCGAGGTCACCGACGTGTGGGGGTGGGAGGTCGAGGAGCGTCGTCCGATCGCTCCCGAGGAGCGTGGGGACGGCGTCCGGCTGGACGCGCTCGCCAACATCGCGCTGCTGCGACGCCCCGCCGAGCTCAGCCACGAGGAGTGGCTGCACCGGTGGCTGGTCGACCACACCCCGGTCGCGATCGCCACGCAGGGCACGTTCGGCTACGTGCAGAACATCGTCGTCGAGACCCTCACCCCTGACCGCCCGGGCGCGCCCGACGTCGCCGCTCTGGTGGAGGAGCTGTTCCCGACGGCCGCGATCACTGACGTCCACGCCTTCTACGGGTCCGGCGGCTCGCAGGCCGAGCTCAACGACCGACTCGGCAAGATGATGGCGAGCATCGCGCGCTTCGGCGCCGACCGAGGCCTCGACCTCGTGCCGACCAGCCGCTACCTCCACGACCTCGCCCCCGCGTCCGACTAGCCTCCTCCTCCCCCGGTCCTCGGTGGGCCACCCGTTGGAGGAGGGTCCGTCGAGCAGGATGACGCCATGCCCGAAGGTCACTCGATCCACCGCCTCGCGCGCCGGCACCGGCGCGACCTGGTGGGGCAGCGGGTCGCGGCG
>JBFJKO010000353.1:0-3700 GCA_041634935.1 Nocardioides sp. | reverse complement strand
GCTCGTGGCTGCACGACCCGCCCTGCCCGTGTCGCTCGAGCAGCTCGACGATCACCCCGACCGTCTCCTCGGCGGTGGCGCCGCGCTCGAGCCCGAGCCGCAGCAGGTCCATCCCGAGCAGCGCCGTCGGTGACTGCTCCCGCCCGGTTCCGCGGGTGAACACCGCCTCGTTGCCGATCACCACCCCGTGCTCGTTGGCTCCCATCTCGGCACCCCACATCCACCATGGCTGGCTCAGCAGGACCGCGTGCGTGCGCGGCACCTGGTCGATCTCGCTCCACGTGCAGCGGAGCGTGGTCGGGGTGTGCGTGGCGGCGGGGTGCCATCGCAGCACCTGCGCCTCGTTGGGGTCCCGGTCGCTGTTCTTGGCGAACAGCACCCCGTCACGGGTGAGGCTGACGAGGGTGTCGCACATGGAGGCACCGTCTCCTACCGGCGCCGTCTCCGCAACGCGACACCCAGCATGATGGAATCGGCGGCGGATCCGAGGTGCCCCCCAGCACCCGGCCGAACAGAGGAGCGCGCGTGCTGGACGAGAAGCTGGTCGACATCTACGACGAGGTGCTGCAGCGCAACCCCGGCGAGCAGGAGTTCCACCAGGCCGTCTACGAGGTGCTGAGCAGCCTTGGCCCGGTCGTGGCCAAGCACCCGCAGTACGCCGACGCCGCCGTCTTCCGTCGTCTGTGCGAGCCCGAGCGGCAGATCATCTTCCGCGTGCCGTGGGTCGACGACGACAACCAGGTGCAGATCAACCGCGGCTTCCGTGTCGAGTTCAACTCCGCCCTGGGTCCCTACAAGGGCGGGTTGCGCTTCCACCCCAGCGTCTACCTGGGGATCGTGAAGTTCCTCGGGTTCGAGCAGATCTTCAAGAACTCCCTCACCGGCATGCCCATCGGGGGTGGCAAGGGCGGCTCGGACTTCGACCCCAAGGGCCGCTCCGACGGTGAGGTGATGCGCTTCTGCCAGTCGTTCATGACCGAGCTCTACCGTCACATCGGCGAGTACACCGACGTCCCGGCCGGAGACATCGGGGTGGGGGGCCGTGAGATCGGCTACCTCTTCGGCCAGTACAAGCGGATCACCAACCGCTACGAGTCCGGGGTGCTCACCGGCAAGGGACTGACCTGGGGCGGCTCCCAGGTCCGCACGGAGGCGACGGGCTACGGCACGGTGTTCTTCGTCGACGAGATCCTGCGCGACCGCAAGGACTCCCTCGACGGCAAGCGCGTGGTCGTCTCCGGTTCCGGCAACGTCGCGGTCTACGCGATCGAGAAGGTCCAGCAGCTCGGCGGCACGGTCGTGGCCTGCTCCGACTCCAGCGGCTACGTCGTCGACGACGCCGGCATCGACCTCGACGTCCTCCGCGAGGTCAAGGAGGTGCGCCGGGCACGCATCTCTGCCTACGTCGAGGAGCGGCCCGACGCTCGTCTGGTCGAGGGTGGCTCGGTGTGGGACGTGCCCTGCGACATCGCCCTGCCCTGCGCCACCCAGAACGAGCTCAACGGCAAGGATGCGGCAGCGCTGGCCCGTAACGGCTGCACGATCGTGGCCGAGGGCGCCAACATGCCGTGCACGCCCGAGGCCGTGGACGTCCTCGCGGAGAAGGGGGTCACGTTCGCCCCCGGCAAGGCGGTGAACGCCGGTGGTGTCGCCACCAGTGCGCTCGAGATGCAGCAGAACGCCTCGCGTGACTCCTGGACCTTCCAGCACACCGAGGACCGCCTCGCCGAGATCATGAGCGGCATCCACGAACGCTGCCTGACCACGGCCGACGAGTACGGCAGCCCGGGCGACTACAGCGCGGGCGCCAACATCTCCGGCTTCATCCGGGTCGCCGACGCGATGCCGGGCCTCGGGGTCGGCTGGGGCGGCGACGCCATCGGGTCGTGGGCGTCGAGGGGGCTCGTACGGTGAGGACATGGCTGCGCGTGTCGTGATCCTCGACGTCAACGAGACCCTCTCGGACCTCGCACCGCTGGGGGAGCGGTTCACGGACGTCGGGGCCCCCGCCCACCTGGCGCCCACCTGGTTCGCCGGGGTGCTGCGCGACGGGTTCGCCCTCACCGTCGTGGGTGCGAGCGCCCCGTTCGCCGAGGTCGCGGGCAACCACCTGCGCGTCGTCCTGGGCGGGGTCGCCCTCGACCGGCCCGTGGACGACGCCGTGAGCCACGTGCTGTCCGGCTTCAGCGCGCTGGGTCTGCACCCGGACGTCGCTGACGGGGTGCGGTCGCTGGCCGCCGACGGGCTGCGGCTGGTCACCCTGAGCAACGGCTCTGCCGGCGTCGCCGAGGCGTTGCTCGAGGCGGCTGGACTCCGCGAGCACTTCGAGGCCCTGCTCTCGGTCGAGGACGCCGGCGTCTGGAAGCCCGCGGCCGGTGCCTACGCCTACGCGCTGGAGCGGTGCGGGGTGCGAGCCGACGAGGCCGTCCTCGTCGCCGTCCACCCGTGGGACGTCGACGGCGCCGCGCGCGCCGGGCTCCGTACCGCCTGGGTCGACCGCAGCGGCAGCAGCTTCCCCGACCACTTCACCGCGCCGGACCACCACGTGGGCTCGCTCGACGAGCTGGCTGAGCGCCTGCGCTGATGGGTCGGGGTGAAAGGGTGCAGTCATGACTGCGCCGACGATCCACGCCACCGAGATCGGCACCGAGGGACCGCGTGTGGTCTTCCTGCACGGGCTCTTCGGCCAGGGCAAGAACTTCACCCAGGCGGCCAAGGCGCTCGTGCCCGACCTCCGCTCGGTCCTGGTCGACCTCCCCAACCACGGACGCTCGGCCTGGACCGAGACCACCGACTACGAGGTCGTCGCCGACGCGGTCGCCGCGTGGCTCCGCACGACGTACGCCGACGAGCCCGCCTCCCACGTCGTGGGCCACTCGATGGGTGGCAAGGTCGCGATGGTGCTGGCCCTGCGCCACCCCGACCTGGTCGACCGCCTGGTCGTCTCCGACATCTCGCCCGCCCGCAGCGAGGGCGCCGGGGAGTTCGAGCACCTCCTCGACAGCCTCGCCCGGCTCGACCTGCCCGCCCTGACCCGGCGCAGCGACGCCGACGAGCAGCTGGCGCCCCACATCAGCAGCGCCGCCGTGCGGGGGTTCCTGCTGCAGAACCTGCGCAGCAGCGACGACGGCTTCGCCTGGCAGGCCAACCTCGACCTGCTGCGCCGCGAGCTCGGAGTCATCGGCGGCTGGCCCGAGATCGACGCCACCTTCGACCACCCGGTGCTGTGGCTTGCGGGGGAGCACTCCGACTACGTGCGCCCCGAGCACGAGGAGCCGATGCGGGCGCTCTTCCCACGCACCCGACTGGCCACGATCAAGGGAGCCGGACACTGGGTCCACTCCGAGCAGCCCGAGGCCTTCGAGTCCGCCCTGCGGGTGTTCCTGCTGGCCTGAGCAGGCCCCTGAGGGGCTGCTTCGCGACCCGTTGCCCGGGGGTGCGCGCGTTTCTCGCCCGGGGTCGGAGGCGGGTAGGATCGCACCTCGACCATCCCACGTTTTCGGACCCCCGACAGGACCCAGGTAGGCCATGGCTTCGACCTCACCGTACTCCGGCGCGACGGAGCAGGCAGCCAAGCTGCGTCGCGACGCCGAGATGGCGGCCGCCGAGCAGGCGGCCGAGAGGTTGGTGGCCGAGGAGCTCGCCGCGGAGGCGATCACCGCCCGCACGGTGGCCGAGCGTGCGGCCGCCGAGCAGGCCG
>JBFJKO010000352.1:0-3700 GCA_041634935.1 Nocardioides sp. | reverse complement strand
TGTGGCCGGCGCCCTTCCCGGCCGCGCTGATGCGCCAGTCGGCCTGACCTGGCCTGACCAGCGCCGATCAGCACCGATCAGCACCGATCAGGCCGTACGACGTGCCCCCGGTGGGGGTCGAACCCACACTGCACCGGTTTTAAGCCGGTTTCCTCTGCCGGTTGGGATACGGGGGCGGGTGACCTGCAGGCGACGTCGTCGACGCGCCTACAGGTAGGTCTGACGAGCGTAGACCGCATGGGCCCCTGCCACGCGATCGAGGAACAGCAGCCCGGCGCAGTGGTCGATCTCGTGCTGCAGCGCCCGCGCCTCGAAGGCCTCGGCACGAACCTGGACGACCTCGCCGCTCCCCGGCAGCTGGCCCTGCACGAGCACCCGGGAGGCCCGCTTCACGTCACCGGTCAGGTCGGGCACGCTCATGCACCCCTCGCGCGCCTTGTCGTTGCGCGAGGACTCCACGATCTCGGCGTTGCACAGCACGAACGTGCCGTGGTGCTCGCGCGTCTTGGGGTGCTCGGAGACGTCGACGCAGAACACCTGCACACCCACGCCCACCTGCGGAGCCGCCAGGCCGACGCAGCCCGGACTGACCCGCATGGTCGCGACGAGGTCGGCGGCGAGCTGCACGACCTCGGGGCTCGTGGGGTCGACCGACTCCCCCGGGGTCGACAGCACCGTCGCGGGCGCGCGGACGACGTCCAGCACCCGCCCCTCGACCCCGAGCGCGTGCTCGGTCCACTCGGCGACCCGGTTCACAGGTCGTCGGCCTCCCCCGCCCGCAGCGACGCCTCGACCCCGAGGTCGACCGCGACGGCACCCACGGCGCTCCGCAGCGCCTCGGCGTCGGCCTCGGGCGGCAGGTCGATCTCGGCCATGACGACGTAGAGAGCGCCGGCGAGACGGGTCGTCAGGTCGGTGATGTTGCCGCCCACCCGGGCGACCTCCGCGACGAGCGCGGACACGATGCCGGGGCGGTCTCCCCCGTGCACCGACAGGATCCAGTGGGTGCCCGCCGAGGCCGTGGACTCGTCCGAGGGCACCTCGCGCACGGTCACCCCGAGCGTGCCGTCGGACGTCAGGGGCGCCAGGGCCTCCTCGATCGCGGCGGCGGGCACGGTGCCCGAGCTGAGCAGCATCATCGCGAAGTGACCCCGCAGCAGGGTCATCGTGGAGTCCTCGAGGTTGAGGCCGAGGCCGGCGAGGCGCTCGGTCGTCTCGGCGATGATGCCCGGGCGGTCGCGGCCGAGGACGGTGATGGCGTGCAGCAGCTGGGTGTCGGTCACCGCCCCATTGTCGCAGCGGTCTCGACGGTCAGTCGCGGAGGGAGGCGGCGATGCCGTCGAGGATGTCGCACTCCGACACGACGAGGTCGACGGCGGCGCAACGGGCCAGCACCCGCATGAGGATCAGGCCACCGACCCCGATCACGTCGGCGCGACCGGGGTGCATCCACGGCAGAGCCCGTCGGCGCTCCACGCTCAGCTCGACCAGCTGGGCGACGTGGGCGGTGACGGCGGTCACCGGCAGCACCTGCTGGTCGATCGCCGCCCTGTCGTAGGCCGGCAGGTCGAGCACGCCGGCGGCGACGGTCGTCACCGTGCCGGCCACGCCGATCACCGTGGTGACACGGGCCAGGTCGATCGGGCAGCCGTCGAGGGCGTCGTCGACGTCGGCGAGCACGCGGGCGACCTGCTCGGGGGTCGGCGGGTCGCCGACGCCGTGGCGCTCGTGGAGCCGCACCGAGCCGATGTCCATCGAGCAGGCCGTCTCCGGCTCGCGCCGACCGGCGCGCCCCAGGATCAGCTCGGTCGAGCCGCCCCCGATGTCGACGACCAGCACGTCGGAGCTGGGAGCCACCTCGAGCCGGTCGACGGCCCCGGCGAAGGCGAGACGCGCCTCCTCCTCGCCGTCCAGCACCTCCGGTCGCACCCCCAGCCGGCGGTGGACCCCCTCGGCGAACTCGTCGGCGTTGGCGGAGTCGCGGGTCGCGGACGTCGCGCAGAAGCGGATCCGCGTGACGCCCAGGTCGGCGATCCGGACGGCGTACTCCTCGATCGCGGCGAACGTGCGGGCCAGCGCCGCCTCGGACAACCGGCCGGTGGCGTCGACCCCCTCCCCCAGCCGCACCATGCGGGCCTCGCGGGCCAGCTCGGCGCCGCTCTCGTCGGTGACGAGCAGCTTGATCGTGTTGGTGCCGCAGTCGATGGCGGCGGTGGCGCTCACTCCTCGACGCTGACGCAGGGCCCGGAGGCCCACCACTCGCCGAGGCGCTCGAGCACCTCGTCGCCGAGCGGGTTGACGCCGGGTCCGGCCGCGAGCGCGTGCCCCGCCAGGACGTGCAGGCACTTCACCCGGTCAGGCATCCCCCCGGCGGTGACGCCGTCGATCTCGGGCACGTCGCCGAGGGTGGCGCGGAAGGCCAGGTAGGACTCGTGGGCGGCGCGGTAGCCGGCCGCGAGCTCGGGGTCCTCCCCGAGCCGCTCCTGCATCTCCTTCATCAGCCCCGACCCCTCGAGGGTGCCGATCATCGACGCCGCACGGGGGCAGGTGAGGTAGAAGGTCGTCGGGAACGGCGTCCCGTCGGGCAGGCGCGGGTCGGTGGTCACCACGTCGGGGTTGCCGCAGGGGCACCGGTGGCCCACCCCGGCGATCGCGCGCGGTGGGCGACCGAGCTGGGCGTGGATCGTGGCCTCGTCGCGTGGTTCGAGGGGCGTGCTGGTCACTCGGGAGCTCCCTCGGGGTCCTGGATGCGGGTCAGGGGTGGCGGGTCGGCGCGGCGCGGCGGGTTGCCGGCGACCTTCACCGTCTCCCAGGCGTCCTCCCAGAAGGGCCGCGGGGCGCTCGTGGCCAGGCTCGAGGGATCGGTGAGCTCGCTCTCGGGCTCCAGCGGCTCGCCGTCGCGCAGGGCGACGAACGGGGTCTCCCCCGGCATCACGTAGCCGAGACGCTCGCGCGCCATCGTCTCGACGAACTCGGGGTCGAGCCAGCGCTCCTTCTCCTCGGCCAGCTCGGCGATCTCGGCCTGACGCTCGGAGATGGTGGTCTGCAGGGCGTCGATCTGCGCGCGCTGCTGCAGGTAGGCCCGCAGCGAGGAGGCGTAGGAGACGGCGAGCACGGCCAGCACCAGCACGAGGATCGCAGCGCGGCCCGTCAGCCGAGGCTTCGGCGCCGCCACCGCGCGGGTGCGGGCCGCGGCGCGGGCCGCGCTCGAGGCCGATCGCGTCGGCCGCGAGGCCGTGCCCGACCGCCCGGGGCCGCTGCCCCCGGAGCGCGAGGCTCCGGCGGGCGTGCGTCGACGGGTGGTCCGGGACGGCTTGCTGGGCTGACGAGGTGGAGCAGGCACCCCGTCATCCTCCCTCGTGGGAGGCCCCGATCACGACACGAAACGCGGGAAGGCGCCGGCTCCTGCGTAGCGGGCGGCCTCGCCGAGCTCCTCCTCGATGCGCAGCAGCTGGTTGTACTTCGCGACGCGCTCGGAGCGGGCCGGGGCACCGGTCTTGATCTGGCCGCAGTTGGTGGCCACCGCCAGGTCGGCGATGGTGGTGTCCTCGGTCTCGCCCGAGCGGTGGCTCATCATGCAGCGGTAGCCGTTGCGGTGGGCGAGCTCGACGGAGTCGAGGGTCTCGGTGAGCGAGCCGATCTGGTTGACCTTCACCAGCAGCGCGTTCGCCTGACCACCGGTGATGCCGCGCTGGAGCCG
>JBFJKO010000351.1:0-3713 GCA_041634935.1 Nocardioides sp. | reverse complement strand
GCCTCGTCGTCCGGGTCGGACGACGGCTCGTCCGTGGGGACGGCCGTGGTGGGGGAGTCGGTCGGCTCGGAGGTCGGCTCAGAGGTCGGCTCGGAGGTCGGGGAATCGGTCGGCTCGTCGACGGTGCCCACCGAGTCGTCCGCGCCGATCGCGGTGTCGTTGAAGTCCGTGCCGAGCGACCGGTCGGCGATGATCCGCTCCCACAGCTCATCGGCCTCCTCGGTCCAGATCAGCCGGTTCGGGTCGAGCGGGTACTCAGCGATCGGCACGGTGATGAAGTTGATGTCCGAGAGCCCCGTGTTGCGGAACTGCGTCGCGAGGTCGGCCAGCTTGCCGACGGTGTCGAGCTCGGCGTCGACCTCGATCGAGGACGTCGCCGCGTCGAGGAAGCTGAAGACCGACAGCGGCTGCGACAGGATCCCGGCCGACATGATCTTGTTGACCATCGAGGCGATGAAGGCCTGCTGGCGCTTCATCCGTCCGATGTCGCCGGTGTTGGAGAGGATCGAGCGCTCGCGCACGTAGTTGAGCGCGTCCTGGCCGGTCAGGGTCTGCACGCCGGCCGGCAGGTAGATGTCGTGCTCGGGGTCGTCGACCTCGGTGGGGATGCAGACCTCCACGCCGTTGATCGCCTCGACCATGTCCTTGAAGCCGTTGAAGTCGATGACGACGAAGTGGTCGACGTAGACGCCCGTCAGCGACTCGACGGTCTGGATGGCGCACTGGGCGCCTCCGATCGCGAAGGCGGTGTTGAACATGACAGCGGTACCGCCCGGCACCACGCTCCCGTCGCTGGTCGTGCAGTCGGGACGGTCGACGATCGCGTCTCGCGGGAGGCTCACGCCGTACGCCGTGCTCCGGTCGGCCGAGACGTGGAGCAGGATCGTGGTGTCGGCCCGCTCCCCGATGTCGCCGAGGCCGTCGATGTCGTTGCCCTCGCCCGAGCGCGAGTCCGAGCCGAGGACGAGGATGTTCAGTGGCTCGAGGGGGTCGCTCTCCTCCACGGTCGCGGCGGGCTTGGGCATCGTGTGGAGGATGTCGTCGCCGTTGGCGATGTTGTCGTTGAGCGCGTTGTAGGCCACGGTCACCGCGCCGGCCGCCATCACGGCGAGTAGCGCCTGGGTCACCACGACGGTCACCCACACGTGCCGGCGGTGTCGGCTGGGGCGCTCTGGGGTGATGGGGACCTCGGTCACACCTCGCAGTCTCGCAGACCCGTGGCTGGCCGGGAGGGGATCGGACCCTGACGGCCGTGTCCGATTTCCGCCGGAGGCGTTGCGGGTGGTGCGACATGATGGTGCGGTGCCCACGCCCCCGCTCGACCCCGGCCGACTCGATCCCGAGTCGTGCTACCGAGCCGTGAAGGCGCGGGACCGCCGCTTCGACGGCGTCTTCTACACCGCCGTCCGCACGACGGGCATCTACTGCCGGCCCTCCTGCCCGGCGCGGACGCCGGCTCCCGGCAACGTCTCCTTCCACGTCAGTCCGGCCTCGGCCCAGGCGGGCGGCTACCGGGCCTGCAAGCGCTGCCTGCCCGACGCCACGCCGGGGAGTCCCGACTGGGACGTCGCCGCCGACGTCGCCGGTCGCGCGATGCGCCTGATCTCCGACGGTGTCGTCGACCGGGAGGGGGTCGAGGGACTCGCCCGGCGCCTGGGCTACACGCCGCGCCACCTCGGTCGGGTGCTCTCCGCCGAGTTGGGTGCGGGTCCACTCGCGCTGGCGCGCGCCCGCCGCGCGCAGACGGCCCGGGTGCTCGTGGAGACCACGGCGCTGGGCTTCGCCGACATCGCGTTCGCGGCCGGCTTCTCGAGCGTCCGGCAGTTCAACGACACCGTGCGCGAGGTCTACGCCGCGAGCCCCACCGAGCTGCGTGGTGCGCGCGGGGCGCGGGGAGGACGCGGAGGACGTGAAGGGCCGGCGGGCACGGCCCGGGTCGTCCTGCGCCTCGCCGTCCGCACGCCGTTCGCGGGACAGGCGCTGCTCGACTTCCTCGCCTACCACCTCGTGCCGGGCGTCGAGGTGGCCGGCGACGGGTGGTACGCCCGCACGCTGGACCTGCCCCACGGACCCGGCACGGTGCACCTGGCGATCGCCGACGCGCTCGACCCGGGCAGCACCGCCTTCGTCACCGCGACGTTCGAGCTCGCCGACCTGCGTGACACCGCAGCGGCCGCGGAGCGGGCGCGACGGCTGCTCGACGCCGACTGCGACCCGGTCTCCGTCGACGACCACTTCGTCGGTGACCCGGTGATCGGGCCCCTCGCACGCGCGTGCCCGGGCCTCCGGCTGCCCGGTCAGGTGGACGGCGACGAGACCGCCGTCCGCACCGTGATCGGTCAGCAGGTCAGCGTGACCGGTGCCCGGACCGTCACCGGCCAGGTCGTCGCGGCCCACGGGACACCCGTGGAGACCGACGTCCCGGGGCTCACTCACCTGTTCCCACGGGCGGCCGTGCTGGCGGAGGTCGACCCGATGACGCTGCCGATGCCGCGGGCCCGCGGACGGGCGCTGGTCGGGCTCTGCGCCGCCCTCGCCACGGGCGAGATCGTGCTCGACCGCGGGACCGACCGCAAGGCGGTGCGCGCGGCGATGGTGGCGCTGCGCGGGATCGGTCCGTGGACGGCCGACTACGTCGCCATGCGGGCCCTCGCGCATCCTGACGCCTTCCTGCCGACCGACATCGGCGTGCGCAACGCGCTGCGCGGGCTCGGCCACGACCCGGCCGAGGTCATCGCCCGCGCCGACGACTGGAGGCCGTGGCGCTCCTACGCCCTCCTGCACCTCTGGAACACCTTGATGCCCCCGACGAAGGAACGCTGACCATGTGGACCGTGATCGACTCACCGATCGGCGAGCTGCGCCTCGTCGAGCGCGACGACGCCATCACCGCGATCGAGTTCTCGCCGTTCGGCCCTGCCGACGGGCGGGTGCGCGGGCTGCGCGACGACGCCCACCCGGTGCTCGTCGAGACCGCGCGCCAGCTGACGGCGTACTTCGCGCGCGACCTCAAGGAGTTCGACCTGCCCCTGGCCCCGGTCGGCACCGAGTTCCAGCAGCGAGTCTGGGCCGAGCTCGCCCGGATCGGCTACGGCGAGACCGCGTCGTACGGCGAGATCGCGCACCGGCTGGGCAAGACCAACGCCGCCTCCCGTGCAGTCGGCCTCGCCAACGGCTCCAACCCGATCCCGATCGTCGTGCCGTGCCACCGGGTGATCGGCGCCAACGGCACCCTCACCGGCTACGCCGGGGGTGTGGAGCGCAAGCAGGTGCTGCTCTCCCTGGAGCAGGACGCCCTGTTCTAGGGCGACCGAGTGGTTGGTCATCGAGTAGTCGGCTGGGCGACGAAGGAGCCGGCCGACGTATCGAGATGTGGGTGACGTGGATGCTTGCGGTGATTACTCGTTGTGGGTGGGTGCGTCACGGCATCTCGATATGCCGGGTCTCGCTGCGCTCGTCCCGGCTACTCGATGATCGACCCGTGGTGATTGCCGGTGGCGCGCACCGATGGTTGGTCATCGAGTAGTCGGCTGGGCGACGAAGGAGCCGGCCGACGTATCGAGCACCCCGGGCCGCTTCGCTGGGCCGACGTGGGGTCGGGAAGATCCGGGGTTGGTTGCGGTTGAGGTCTTCCGGTCGGTGGGTTTGGCTTCCACACTGGTGGGGTGGGTCGCGGTCCGACGCCGAGCATCTCTAGCGCACGGGACCGGTTG
>JBFJKO010000350.1:0-3761 GCA_041634935.1 Nocardioides sp. | reverse complement strand
GCGTCAGAGGGCGCGCAGCGCGCCGAGGACGGCGACGATCTGCGGCACCTCGTGGGTGCGGTAGACGCCGGTGCCGCCCAGGCTCGCGAGCACCGTGTAGAAGCTCTCGGCGATCCGGAACTGCTCCTCGAAGAGGTCGAAGGAGTGCGGGACCGAGTGACAGACCGGCAGGCCCAGGCGGCGCAGCCGGAACGAGTTGAGCAGCACGTCAGCCTGGTGGCGCGACCGGGCGTGCGGGTCGTCGACGCGGAAGCTGAAGCCGACCCCGGGGTCGATCGCGATGCTCCGGACGCCGGCAGCCCGCGCCGTGGCGACCCGACGCTCGAACTGCTCGAGCATCTCCGGGATCGCGTCGCGCTCGTCGGACGGGTCACGTGCGGCGTCCAGGGCGCGCGCGTGGGCGCCGTAAATGTGGCACAGCACGACCGTGGCGTCGTGCTCGGCGGCCAGCTCGAACATCGCCGCGTCGTCGTCCGAGCCGGTCAGGTTGAGCACCCGGGCTCCGGCCGCGAGCCCGGCCTTCACGGTGGGGGCGGCGTAGCTCTCGATCGAGACCGCGATGTCGTCGGCGGCGAGGGCCTCGATGACCGGTACCAGCGTGCGGATCTGCTGGCCGGCATCGACCCGCTCCTTGGCGACGTTCGTGGACTCCGCACCCACGTCGACCAGGTGCGCCCCCTGGGCTGCCAGCACGCGGCCGCGGCGCACGGCGTTCGCCGTCGAGGTCGCCACGCTCTCGCGGTACGTCGAGTCGCGCGAGAGGTTGACGACGCCCATGACGACGGGCTCGGCGTCGGTGTCGTAGGACCGCGACCCGATCCGCAGCGGGGCGACGGGCCGGTCGAGGTCGTCGGCATGCGCGGCGGCGAGGTCGACGAGGCGACGGAGGTCGATCACGTGTCGGCTCCGTCCCGGTCGCGGGCGGGGCGCAGGTAGCGGCACATCAGGAAGCTCTCGGCGTGGAGCACGTGCGCGAGCTCGAGGCCGGCGACCGACTCGAGGCCGGAGGTACGTGGGGTCCGGGCGGTGCCGGCGAAGGTGGGGGAGACGGTGATGTCGGCCTCGTCGAGCAGGTCGTCGGCCACCAGCGACTCCAGCAGCGTCGGACCGCCCTCGCACACGATGCGCAGCAGGCCGCGCTCCTCGAGCACGCGGAGGATCGTGGCCGCGCTCGGCTTCTCCTCGGGGCAGACCACGAGGTCGCCGTGCACGCGGGCTGCGGTGGCCCGGTCGGGATCGGGGTCGGAGCCGGTGATGACGAGCGGGCGCATCGTGGAGTCGGTGAACAGCTCGCTCTCGAAGTCGAGGTCGAGAGAGCCGGTCACGATCGCCAGCACGGGGGCGGGGGCGAGCCCCGCAGCGGACCGGGCGTCGGCGTCCTCGGGCTTGGCCCGCATCGGCCCGTAGTCCTCGGCGCGGATGGTCCCGGCGCCGACCAGGACGGCCGCGGCCAGTCGCCGTACGGCGTTGAAGACGGCCTTGTCGACGGCCGAGGAGATGGAGCCGCTGAGCCCGTCGGGCCCGGCCGCGGCGCCGTCGAGGGTCGTCACCATCATCGCCCGCACCCAGCGCTCGTCGGCGGGCCAGGGATAGGCGTCGCGCACCTCGTCGTCGGTGAGGTCGTCGGTGAGGTCGTCGCTGACGTCGCCGCCGGTGGAGTCGGCCTGCCGGCCGTAGATCATCTGCATCCGACCGAACCTAGCGCCGCCACCCTCACCCCTGGGGGCGACCCTCACGGTGCCGCGACTCGTGTGCCCGGGAATGATCGTGGGCCGGCGTGTGTTCACGGTCACCGTGACCCCCGAGACGTCTGCGACCGCTGCGAGCACCGGCACCGGCACCGTCGAAGACTCCCGCCGCGTGGCGCTGCTGCTCGGGCTGCTCTTCGGGGTGGCCGGCATGGGGTCGTCGTCCGCGGCGATCGCCGTGCCCCTCATCGCCGACGACCTCGCCATCGGTCAGGGTGCGGCCACCTGGACGATCAGCCTCTACGTGCTGATGCTGGCGGTCACCACGGCCGTCTACGGCCGGGTCTCCGACCTCCTCGGCACCCGCATCCCACTGCTCATCGGACTGGCTCTGATGGCCAGCGGCGCGCTCGCCGCGGCCCTGGCCCCGACCTTCGAGATGCTCCTGGTCGCCCGTCTGGTGCAGGGCGCCGGTGCGGCCGCCGTCCCGACCCTCGGCGTGGCGATCATCAACGGTCGCTACGAGGGTGGCATCCGCGGCCTGGCACTGGGCCGGCTCGCGGCCATGGCCGCGGCCGTCAGCTGCCTCGGTCCGCTGCTCGGCGGGCTCGTCGAGTCCGCGTTCGGGTGGCGCGCCGTACTGGCGCTCCCGATCCTCGGCGCCCTCGTGGTGCCCTTCCTGTGGGCCGCCCTCAGCGACCACCGCAGCATCGCCCGGCTCGACGTGATCGGCGCGATCCTGGTCGCCCTGACCGCCGGTGGGTTCGTGCTGGTCGTGCAGTCGCCGTCCACGGGTGTCGCCGTGCTGCTCGTCGGGATCATCCTCGCCCTCGTCGGGGTGCCGGTCACCGCGGGCTGGGTGCGGCGCAACCCCAGCGGCTTCCTCCCGCT
Organism: Nocardioides sp.; assembly: GCA_041634935.1. Taxonomy (GTDB): domain Bacteria; phylum Actinomycetota; class Actinomycetes; order Propionibacteriales; family Nocardioidaceae; genus Nocardioides. The sequence continues at coordinate 1,182 of JBFJKO010000350.1, read as the reverse complement.
CGAGGTCATCCGCGACCGCTCCGTGCTCCGCAACGCCGCGGCCGGCGCGTCCGTGCCGGGTGCGTGGTTCGCGCTCCTGGTCGCCGCTCCCGCCGTTCTCATCGGTGACGGGTGGGAGGCGTGGCAGGTCGGCCTCGTGCTGGTGCCGAGCGCGGTCGTCGCGCTCTTCGTGCCGCGCTTCACCGGCCCGCTGATGGAGGCCGTCGGACCGAGCCGTTCGCTGGCCTTCTCGGCAGGGGTGGCCATCCTGTCGCTGCTCGCCGCCTCGCTCGGTGCCGCGCTCGTGTGGCCCGCGCTGCTGGCGCTCTCGGTCGCGCTGGTGACGATCGCCTTCGGCGTCGGTCAGCCGTCGATGAGCGCCGCGGTCTCCGACGCCGTGGCCCCCGAGGTGCGCGGGGTCGCGCTCGGCGTGGCCACGCTGGTCTTCCTCGTCGGCGGCTCGGTGGGCTCGGCCGTCGTCGGCGGTCTCGGCGAGGCATGGGGCATGTGGCAGAGCCTCGCGCTGCTGGCCCTGCTGCCCGTCGCCGGCCTGGTCGCCCTCCGACCCGAGCTGCGTCGTACGGACTGAGGTCGGGGCGGCCCTGTCACCGCTCTGTCACAGTGGTGGCATGCAGATCGGGATGACCCTGCCGGTGATGGAGCCGGACCTGTGGAGCGACGGTCCGACCGTCCTGGAGGAGTGGGCGCGCGCGATCGACGACGGCCCGTTCGACTCGCTCTGCTTCGGTGAGCGGGTCGCGTTCGACAACCCCGAGACCCTCACGCTGCTCGGTGCGGTGGCGGCCTGGACGACGCGGGTGCGGCTGGTCACCACCGTGATCGTGCCGCAGCTCCACGACCCCGTGCTGCTCGCCAAGTCGCTCGCCACCGGTGACCAGCTGTGTCGCGGTCGACTCACGGTCGGTCTCGGAGTCGGCGGTCGCGAGGAGGACTACCGCTCGGTCGGCGCCGACCTGGCCGACCAGCGGATGGCCGAGATGGCGCGCCGGGTCGGGGTGATGAAGCGGGTGTGGGCCGGCGAGCACGTCACCGACTCCGTGCGTCCCGTGGGGCCGCCGCCCGCGCAGCCGGGCGGGCCCGAGCTCCTGGTCGGCACGATGGGTCCGCGAACGATCCGCCACGCGGCGTCATGGGCCGACGGTCTGGCCGGTGTCACCCTCGACCTCGACCCGGAGGCGACCG
>JBFJKO010000349.1:0-3808 GCA_041634935.1 Nocardioides sp. | reverse complement strand
TGGGCCTCACCTCGCCGCGCAACCGCGCGTTCGTCGAGGGTCTCGACCTCTACGACCAGGTCGTGGTCTACGACGAGGCGGACGACGCCGTGAGCGTGCGCCCGAGCGTGCTGGTCGACATGGCGGGCAACGGCGCGGTGCTGGGTGGGCTGCACCGCCTTCTCGGCGAGGCGATGCGGCGTTCGCTCCACGTCGGCCTGACCCACTGGGACGACGCGGGCGGCGGCCCCGACCTGATCCGCGAGCGGAGCGAGATGTTCTTCGCCCCGAGCGTGATCTCGGCCCGGCTCGCGGAGTGGGGACCGCAGGAGTACGAGCGCCGCACGCGGGAGTTCCTCACCGGCGCGCTCGCGGCCGGACGCACCTGGTTGCGGATCGAGCACACCGACGGGCTCGGCGACCTCGGCGGCCTCTACGCCGCCGTCCGCGACGGCACGGCCGACCCCGACCGCGGCTTCGTCGTCAGGCCGTAGGACTCAGCGACCGGTCACGAGAACACGTCGACGTGCACGTGGTCGCGGTGCTCGAGGATCTCCGGGTCGCCGCCCGTCGGCGCTCGGTAGTCGCGCCAGGAGTCGTCGCGTCCGGCGCGCCAGATGCGGTCGTCGAAGATGACGGTCTGCACGCCGAGCCGGTCGGCCTGGGCGACGACGTACTGCGCTAGCGCCCAGCCGCGCTGCTGGTTGGCGTCGTTGACGGGGCGGAAGAAGATGTCGATGGCGCGTCCGTCGTAGTGGGTCGAGCCCTCCATGTGGCCGTCGCGCACGCCCCCGGGGGCGAAGCCGCCGAGCGAGAGGTCGCCGAAGCGGTCGACGAGGTCGCGGCGGACGGCGTCGGCGCGCTCGGTGAGGCCGCTGTCGACGAGCGCGGGGTCACCGGCCGCGACGTCGCCGTCGAGGTCGCAGGCGAAGGCCTCCTCGGAGTTGCCGGTGAGCGCGGAGGCGAGGGCGCGGGCGTCCTGCTCGTGGTCGGCGTAGGCGTCGGGGAAGCCCGAGCGCTGCACGGCCTGGGCGGCCACGGTGACCGGTAGGTCGCGGTAGTCGGCGACCTCGACCAGGGCGTCGTAGAAGGCGTTGGCCGCGTAGACCGGGTCCTGCACCTGGGCCTTGGTGCCCCACCCCTGGGAGGGGCGTTGCTGGAAGAGGCCGAGGGAGTCGCGGTCGCCGTAGTCGATGTTCTCGAGCTTGGACTCCTGGTAGGCCGTCGCGAGGGCGATGGACACCGCCCGGGCCGGGAGCCCGCGGCGCATGCCGATCGCCGCGATCGTCGCCGCGTGCTCGGCCTGCTCGAGGTTGAGGTCGACCACGTGGCCGTCGACCTCGACGGTGCAGCCCTCGCCGGGCGTGAACGGCACCCGCAGGTCGTTCATCCCGACCGCCACGGCGCCGACGACCAGGGCACCGGCGCCGATCAGGGCGACGGGCGCGAGGAGTCGCCGCCCGAGGGGAGCGGACGTCGGGGAGCGGTCCATGCCTCCAGTGTGGCGAACGGCTGGTAGCCGAACGGGTGGTGCCCGCTCAGCTGGTGAGCGAGCCGGGGGTCACGGTCACCGGGTAGGGCAGGTGTGACGTCCACGTGTCGTCCGTCGCCACGTCGGCGACCTCGGCGTAGGTGCCCGTCTCGTCGAGGTCCCAGGCGACGAGGCGAGGCTCGAGGGGGTCGAGCACCCAGTAGGAGCGGCAGCCCGCGCGGCGCAGTCGCTCACGCTTCACGTGCAGGTCGATGCTCCGCGTCGAGGGAGAGAGGACCTCGACGGCCAGTACCGGCGCGACCGGCAGGTCGGCCTCGGTCAGGTCGGCCCGGCGCGCGACGACGATGTCGGGCACGACCACCGTGTCGTCACCGAGCCGCACGTCGAAGGGGGCGATGACCACCTCGAGGTCGTCGGGACACGCAGCGTGGAGCAGCCGCGCCAATCCGAACGCGGCCCGCTGATGACGCATGGCAGGTGAGGGCGTCACCAGCAGCACGCCGTCGACGAGCTCGTAGCGGTTGCCGTCATCGGGCAGGGCGTCTCGGTCGGCGACCGTGAACGGCCGACCGGACGGCAGCCAGCTCGGCGGACTCACGACGGTCACGACTCCCATGGTGCCCCAGCTCCTCGACGTCGGCCAGCATCTGGCCGATGCTGCACGAGGGACTCTGCTCCCGCTACCTGTCCTCCACAGGCTGCCCCCGGCGGTCCGGTTCTACTGCGCGTGCAGCGCCTCGTTCAGCGCGACGCCGCTGCCCTCGCGCTGCACGGCCTCGACGGTGCCGCTGACCGAGTTGCGGCGGAAGAGCACGTGGTCGGCGCCGGACAGCTCGACGGCCTTGATGACCTTCGGCTTGCCGTCGCGGTCGATGATCGTGACCTTGGTGCCGGCGGTGACGTAGCAGCCGGCCTCGACGACGCAGTCGTCGCCGAGCGAGATGCCGATACCTGCGTTGGCGCCGAGGAGGCAGCGCTCGCCGATCGAGATCGTCTCCTTGCCGCCACCCGAGAGCGTGCCCATGATCGAGGCGCCGCCCCCGACGTCCGAGCCGTCGCCGACCACGACGCCGGCCGAGATGCGGCCCTCGACCATGGAGGCACCGAGGGTGCCCGCGTTGAAGTTCACGAACCCCTCGTGCATGACCGTGGTGCCCTCCGCGAGGTGCGCGCCGAGCCGCACGCGGTCGGCGTCCCCGATCCGGATGCCGCTGGGGACGACGTAGTCGACCATGCGGGGGAACTTGTCGATCCCGAAGACGGTGACGTGCTGGCCGGCACCGCGCAGCCGGGCGCGGGTGAGCTCGAAGCCGGCGACGGCGCAGGGTCCGGCGGAGGTCCACACGACGTTGGTGAGGAGCCCGAAGACACCCTCCATCGACTGGCCGTGCGGGGCGACGAGCCGGTGCGAGAGCAGGTGCAGGCGCAGCCAGACCTCCTCGGTGCTGGACGGTGCGGCGGCGAGGTCGGCGATCTCGACCAGGCGCACCTCACGGGTGACCCGGCGGACGTCGTCCGGGGTCGCCAGCGCGGCGAGGTCGGCGGGCGCCTCGGCCGGCGAGGCGCCGAGCACCGGCTCGGGGAACCAGGCGTCGAGCACGGCGCCGTCGGCGTCGAGGGTGAGCAGGGCGTGGCCGGAGGCTGCGGGAGTCGTCACGGTCGACCAGCCTAGGCGGAGCGCATCGAGCGGTCAGTCCTGGTCCACGCGTACGACGGCGCCGGTACCGGCGTCGACGATCACCGTGCGCTCGTCCGGGGTGCCGGCGGCGACGGTGATGTTCCAGGTGGTGATGCCGTCGTCCTCGTCGAGCACGATGGAGTCGACCTCGCCCTCCATCCCGGCGTCGCGGGCTGACACGAGCGCCGCCACGTACGAGACGTCGATGTTGCGGACCAGGGCGCGCTGCTCGGTGCGGGCCTGGGTGTCGTCGTCGTCCTCCGTGGGCCCGTCGAGCAGGCCGGAGCCGGTGGCGGTGAGGACGACGTCGTTCTCGACCCCGTCCTGGTCGATCACGGCGACGCGCCAGCCGTCGCCTGCGTCCTCGATCTCGAAGACCGTGCCGTCGTCGATCTGCGCCAGAGCGGTCTCGGCGGCCTTCAGCAAGGGCCGGTCGGCCTTCGTCACAGAGTCGTCGACCGACGGCTCGGGCGACGGGGAGGCGGTGAAGGTCTCCTGGGCGGTCGGCGCGTCGTCGTCGGACCCGGCGCATCCGGAGGCCGTCACGGCGAGGGCGAGGGAGAACAGGGCGCCGACGGATCGGGTCGGGATCGTGCGGGTCATCGTGGCTCCTTCGGTCGAGGTTTCGCAACGGCCACGGTAGGCAGACGCGGTAAGGG
>JBFJKO010000348.1:0-3823 GCA_041634935.1 Nocardioides sp. | reverse complement strand
GCCTGCTGCATGGAAGTGTTGAAGAGGAGCAGGCCGACGACCCCGGCGAGCAGGATCAGGCTGACGAGCATGACGAACGGGACGCGCGGAGCCCGGGTCCGCAGCCGCGGCACCACGGTGAGTCGGGCGCGGTCGACGGCGGCGCGGGCCGTGCGGGCGTTGCGGGGCAGCGAGGTGCGGCGCTGGGGGGCGGTACTGCTCATGACGCGGCTCCGGGGGACGGCTGGGACGGGGAGATTCGTTCGAGGGCGCGCAGCCGCACCGAGGCGGCGCGCGGGTTGGCGGCGGTCTCGGCCTCGTCGGCCTGCTCGGCACCGCGGGTGACCAGCCGCAACGCGGGCTCGCTGCCCTCCGGCACGAACGGCAGGTCGATCGGCACGGTGCTGCGCGTGGCAGCGGTGAACGCCTGCTTGACCAGCCGGTCCTCGAGGGAGTGGTAGGACTCGACGACCACTCGTCCCCCCACCGCGATGGCGTCGATGGCCGCCGGGATCGCCCGCCGCAGGACGGCGAGCTCGTCGTTGACCTCCATCCGCAACGCCTGGAAGGTGCGCTTGGCCGGGTGTCCCCCGGTGCGGCGCGCCGGCGCCGGGATCTCGGCGTACAGCAGCTCGACCAGCGCGGCCGAGGTGGTGAACGGCTCGGTCTCGCGGCGTCGTACGACGGCACCCGCGATCTTGCGGGCGAACTTCTCCTCGCCGTAGTCGCGCAGGACCCGCGTCAGCTCGCCGGCGCTGTAGGTGTTGAGGACGTCGGCCGCGCTGGGGCCGGTCGTCTTGTCCATCCGCATGTCGAGCGGGGCGTCGACGGCGTAGGCGAAGCCCCGCTCGGGGACGTCGAGCTGCATCGAGGAGACGCCGAGGTCGAAGAGCACCGCGTCGACGGCGTCGAGGCCCTGGTCGGCGAGGACCTCGGGCAGCTCGTCGTAGACGGCGTGGACGCCGGTGAACCGGTCACCGAACGGCGCGAGCCGCTCGCCGGCCAGGGCGAGGGCGTCGGGATCGCGGTCGATGCCGATCACGCGGGCCTGCTCGCAACGGGTCAGCACCGCTTCGGAGTGCCCACCGAGGCCGAGGGTCGCGTCGACGAGCACGGCACCGTCGTGGGAGAGGGCCGGCGCCAGCAGGGCCACGACCCTGTCCAGGAGCACCGGGTCGTGGGAGACCATCAGCGCCCCAGCTGGCTGAGCAGGAGCAGCGCCACGGCGCAGGCGATCGAGAGCAGGCCGGAGAACGCCATCACCGCGACCACGTCCTGGGCCTGGTGCCGGACGCGGCGCTCGGCCGTCACCGGGTGGTGCTGTCGGGTGGAGGTGCTGCTCATCGGTTCGACCCCTGATGTGCGTGCGGCCGGTGGGTGCCGGACGGCACTACGGGCTGCGGATGGACTGCTGGGAAGGCTGCTGCTGGTGGTGCGGGGGTGTGATCCGTAGGGCCAGGGCTCCGCCCGCTCCCGATGTCTCGGGGAAGTGCTGCCTTCTGGGGCCGGGGAAGGTGTCCCAGACGGCTGCGGGAGAGAGCGGGTCGGAGACCTCGTCCTGCGGATCGCTGTGCAGTTGTGGTGGTGGCTGGTGGTGGCTGGTGATGCCTGGTGGCGGTCGGTGGGGCGGGGTGGGGCTAGTCGTCGTCCTCGTCGTCGTCCAGGGCGGCGAAGCGGCGGACCTCCTCGGCCTGGTACTCCTCCCACGACGTCGGGTTCCAGATCTCGAGGCGGTCCCGGACGCCGATCACGACGACCTCCTTCTCGAGGCCGGCGTAGTCGCGCAGCGGCGCAGGAATGCCGATCCGTCCCGACTTGTCGGGGGTGGCCTCCTCTCCGCCGGAGAAGAACATGCGTGCGTAGCCGCGGGCGGCCTTGCTGGTGAGCGGCTTGGAGGCCGCTCGGTCTGCTTCTCGGTCGAAGACCTCGGGTGGCCACACGACCAGGCAGTTCTCCTGTCCCTGTGTCACGACGACCCCTTCGGCCAGCTGGTCCCTGAACTTGGCGGGGAGGAAGAGACGGCCCTTCTCGTCCAGCTTGGGTCGGTAGGTGCCCATCAAGCGCATCGGGCACCTCCTACGTCAGCCAGAGAGCCCCACCTCGGTGGTTTCTTGCTCCACTTTCCCCCACCCTACGCCACTTTCCCCCACCGTCAACCACATTCGCCCCTCACGCCCCCACGTCGCGCCACGAAACGCGCCCGGGCGGGGCTCGGCGGCCGCTCCCTCGCCCGACCGCGGCTCGCGGACGGCCTCGGCGCCGCCTGCTCCCCCACGCGCAACCGAATCGTGATCGGGCGCGTCGAACCGGGTGCCGGACCTGCGCGTAGGTTGCGGACACGCCCTAACGTGGGGTGGACCACAGCTCGGGGTGACGAGGACGAGCCGGGTGTCGAACATGCTGGAAGGACCGGACGTGGACAAAGCGACTGCGGGAGCAGCCGACCTGGAGACCGTGGCGCGGGTGGTGGGGCGGATCCGCACCAACATCGAGCGCGTCATCGAGGGCAAGCCCGACGTGGTCACCTCGACGCTCGTGGTCCTGCTCGCCGAGGGTCACCTGCTGATCGAGGACGTCCCCGGGGTCGGCAAGACGATGCTCAGCAAGGCCCTGGCCCGCAGCATCGACTGCTCGGTGCGGCGCATCCAGTTCACCCCGGACCTGCTCCCGTCCGACGTCACCGGCGTGTCGGTCTTCAACCAGAACACGCGCGAGTTCGAGTTCCGCCCCGGTGGCGTCTTCGCCAACATCGTGGTGGGCGACGAGATCAACCGCGCCTCCCCCAAGACCCAGTCGGCGCTGCTGGAGTGCATGGAGGAGCGCCAGGTCACCGTCGACAACACGACCTACGCCCTGGACGCCCCCTTCATGGTGATCGCGACCCAGAACCCGATCGAGATGGAGGGCACCTACGCCCTGCCCGAGGCCCAGCGCGACCGCTTCATGGCCCGGGTGTCGATGGGCTACCCGGTCGAGGCCGCGGAGATCGCGATGCTCGACTCGCACACGCACGCACGCCCGCTCGACGACCTCGAGTCGGTCACCGACGCCGGCGAGATCCGCAAGCTGTGCAGCATCGTCGCCCAGGTCCACGTCGCCCCCGCCGTCCAGCAGTACGCCGTGTCCATCGCGGCCGCGACCCGTCGCACCGACGACCTCGTCCTCGGAGCCTCGCCGCGCGCCACGCTCCACCTCGTGCGCGCCGCGAAGGCCTACGCCGCCATCCACGGCCGCGAGTACGTCCTCCCCGACGACATCGCCCTCCTGGCCCGGCCGGTGCTGACCCACCGGCTCCTCCCCAGCGTCGAGGCGACCATGGGCGGTCGCTCGGTCGCGACCGTCCTCGAGAGCCTGGTCGGGTCGGTGCCGGTGCCGCAGCCCGCCGCCCGCCGTGCGTGAGGCCCTCGGCGGCCTGACCGTCCGCGGACGCGCCTTCATCGCTGCGGGCCTGACCGCGATCGCGTGCGCGATGCTCCTCGGCCAGCCGGCCCTGACCCGGGTCGGCGTACTGGTCCTGGTGCTGCCGCTCGCGACCGCGCTGCTCCTCGGGCGCGCCCGCTACCGGCTCGCCCTGGTGCGCACCACGTCGCCCCAGCTCGTCGCGGCCGGACAGCCGGCTCGCGTCACCCTGACGCTGACCAACGAGGGCCGGACCCCCAGCGGCGTCCTGCTGCTCGAGGACCACGTGCCCTACGTGCTCGGCACCCGGCCGCGCTTCGTCGTCGACGGGGTCCGACAGGGCTGGCAGCGACGGGTCAGCTATCAGGTGCGCTCCGATGTGCGCGGGCGCTTCGAGATCGGTCCGATGACCGTACGGGTCAGCGACGCGTTCGGCCTCGTCGAG